>JBDTJD010000119.1:0-4209 GCA_039935975.1 Caldimonas sp. | reverse complement strand
CCTCGAGCTCCTTCGCATCGCCGAAGAGCTGCGAGCTCGGGAACACCTGCACCGTGACCTTGCCGGGCAGCTTCTTCTCGGCCAGCTCCTTGAACTTCAGGGCCGCCTGGCCCTTGGGCGTGGCGTCGGCGACGACGTGGCTGAACTTGACGACGATCTGCGCTTGCGCGGCGCCGGCAGCCAGCGTCAGGGCAAATGCGCCGGCTGCAAGGGTGGCGAGAAATTTCATTGCGTAGGACTCCTGGGCTGGCCTCGGCGCGAGGCCCGGTGCTGATCGAAAGATGCGCTGATGCGCATGCCGCTTGTCGAGCACGATAACGGAACGGTCGAACGCGGCGCAATCGAGGGGAACCCCACGCCGTCGGCCCGGCGCGCCGATCCCGCTACGGCGGCTGCCGCCGCGCCAGGAGCGCCTGGGCGCGCAGCAGGACGGGCCGGTCGACCATCCGCCCGTCGACCGCGACGGCACCACCCGCGGCCGATGCGGCCGCGGTGACGACACGCTCCGCCCACGCCAGCTCTTCGGTACTTGGCGCGAACCCTGCCTGTACGGCGGCGAGCTGGCGCGGATGGATGCAGAGCTTGGCACCGAAGCCGAGCCGCAGGGCGCGGCGGGTCACGGCGGCGAGCGCTCCGGCATCGTCGATGACGGTGCTGACGCCGTCGACCGGCGCCGCCAGATCGGCGAGCCGCGACGCGAGCACGACCTGCGAGCGAAAGAGCAGAAGCTCTTCGTTGTCGCCGTCGATGCCGAGGTCGAGCTGGAGGTCGATCGAGCCGAAGACGAGGCGCTGGACGCCGGGTGCCGAGGCCACCTCGTGCAGGCCATCGATGCCGCGCGCCGTCTCGATCAGCGGCAGCAGCTTCGCCAGCGGCGCCGCGGCATGGACACGGGCGAGGTCGGCGGCGCGCTCGGCCTTCGGCAGCATGATCGCCGCCACGTTCGGATGGGCGGCGACGGCCAGGTCGGCGGCGAAGCCGGGGCTGGCCGCGTCGTTGATGCGCACGACCACCGGTCCCTGACCGGCGTCCAGCCAGGCGGCGAGGGCGTCGCGGGCCGCGTCCTTCGCCGTCGGCGCGACCGCGTCCTCGAGATCGATGATCACCGCGTCGGCGCCGCTCGCCATCGCCTTGGCGAAGCGCTCCGGCCGATCGCCGGGAACGAAGAGGTAAGTGCGCGGCAGCACGGCCGCGTCAGCCGAGCAGACGGCCGACCCGCGGCAACGTGCGCAGCGAGCGGATGAGCGCGATCGCGCGCGTCGTCTCGGCGACGCTGGCGCCGTCGCGATAGGCCGCCAGCCGCTGTGCCTTGGCCTCGATCTCGACCCGGCTCAGGCTGTTGCCCGGGTCGCCCTTCGGCTCGTCGACGCGCGCCGAGACCGTGCGGCCGTCGGTCGTGCGGATCTCGACCTTGCCGATCCAGCGCGCCGGATAGGCGGCGTCG
Organism: Caldimonas sp.; assembly: GCA_039935975.1. Classification (GTDB taxonomy): domain Bacteria; phylum Pseudomonadota; class Gammaproteobacteria; order Burkholderiales; family Burkholderiaceae_C; genus Schlegelella_A. The sequence continues at coordinate 2,765 of JBDTJD010000119.1, read as the reverse complement.
ACTTCGAGATCGAGCCGCATCGCGACCCGATCCCGAAAGGCGGTGACTTCGGGGTCGCGCCAGTGGGCATCGAAATCGGCCAGGCTGGCGCCGCCCCGGACGGCGACGAGGCCGAGCACCGTGCCCATCGAGAACTTCGACTGGTGCACCGTCTGCGGGTCGGTGACCGGGCCGAGCACGTCGATTGCGCCCTGGTGGACGCAGGCGGTGACCGCGGCAATGTCGCTGGCCGCGAGGTGGTGGGTGCGCATCGCCTCCTGCAGGGCGTCGGCCGCCGGGTGGGTATGGCGGCACGAGGCATGGAACTTGAACGAGGTCTCGGGCAACGCCCAGCGTGAGCCGAGGCGATCGACGAGGCGGGCCGGATCGGCATCGCTGGACAGGCCCGCGGCCATGCCCTGCTTGCCATCGAAGATGCGCTTCGCGCCGGTGAAGCCGTCGGCGGCCAGATAGGCGGCGGTGAGGCCGGCCGAGGCGGCGTGCGCGGTGTGCAGCTGCTTCGAGTCGGCGGCGTCGCGCAGGAATTCCCAGAGGCCGGCCGCCTGCGTGCCGGCCGAGCCAAAGGCGTGCGCCATCTGAGCCGCATCGAGGCGCAGCAGCGAGCCGGTCGCGGCCGCTGCGGCCAGCGTCCCGGCGGTGCCGGTGGTGTGGAAGATCGTGTAGTGGGAGCGGCCGAGGAATTCGCCAACGCGGATGCCGACCTCGTAGCCGGCGACGACCGCCGTCAGCAGCTCGGCGCCGCTGCGGCCGAGCGCCTGCGCGACCGCGAGCGCCGGCGGGAAGACGACGGTCGCCGGATGAAGCACCGAGGCGTTGTGCAGGTCGTCCTGCTCGGCGACGTGAGAGGCGGCGGCATTGGCCATCGCCGCCATCAGCGGGCTGGAGCCGCGCCGATGGATCAGCAGCTCGCTCGGACCGTCGGCCGGACCCATCCGTTCGGCGAAGCGGGCGATCGTCTCGACCGGGCGCGCTCCCTTGCCGGCGAGCGCGGAGCCGAGCCAGTCGATCATCAGGTCCTCGGCGCGCTCGAGGACGGCTGCCGGGATGGCTTCGACGGCGAGGGTGGCAGCGAACTCGGCGAGTTGTCGGCCGGGATCGGACGCGGTGCTCATGGAGTGATCCTCGAGGAAAGGCCGGCAGGACTAGACCGCGCCCTCGGTGTGGAGACGGGCGATCGCTGCCGGGTCGAGGCCGAGCTCGGCGAGCAGTGCGTCGGTGTGCGCGCCGAGCGCCGGCACGGCGTCCATGCGGACCTCGGCGGCATCGCGCGCGCCCGGTGGAAGCAGCGCGGGCACGGTCCCGGACGGCGTCTCGACCTCGGTCCACCGGCCGCGTGCCGCCAGCTGCGCGTGGGCCCAGACCTCGCTCATCGTGTTGACACGGGCGTTGGCGATCTGCGCCGCGTCGAGGCGGGCGACGACCTGCTCGCTGCTCATCGCGGCAAACGCGTCGATGATCAGCTCGCGAAGCTCGGCGCGCGCCGCGGTGCGCGCCGCGTTCGACGCGAAGCGAGGGTCCGAGGCGAGCGCCGGTTGCTGTAGCACGCGCTCGCAGAAGACGCGCCATTCGCGCTCGTTCTGCAGGCCCAGCATGACGACGCCGCCGTCACCCGCAGGAAACGGCCCATACGGATAGATCGTCGCGTGCGAGGCGCCGGTGCGCGCGGGGGCCGGCGCGCCGTCGAAGGCGTAATAGAGCGGATAGCTCATCCACTCCACCATGCTCTCGAGCATCGAGATGTCGATGCGCCGACCGATTCCTGTGCGGCCGCGCTCGATCAACGCGGCGAGGATGCTGCTGTATGCATACATGCCGGCGGCGATGTCGGCGATCGAGCAGCCTGCCTTCGACGGCTCGTCAGGCGTGCCGGTGATCGAGAGAAAGCCCGACTCGCTCTGGATCAGCAGGTCGTAGGCCTTCTTGTCGCGGTACGGGCCAGGATGCTCCGGGTCGTCGCCGTAGCCGGAGATGTCGCACACGATCAGCCGGGGATGGGCTTCGTGCAGCGCCTCGAACGACAGGCCCATGCGGGACGCGGCGCCGGGCGCCAGGTTCTGCACGAGCACGTCGGCGCTTTCGAGCAGCTTGGCGAGAAGCGCCGGCGCGGCGTCGTGCTTGAGGTCGAGCGAGAGGCTCTCTTTGCTGCGGTTGGTCCAGACGAAATGCGAGGCGAGCCCCTTGACCCGGCTGTCGTAGCCGCGCGCGAAGTCGCCGGTGCCCGGCCGCTCGATCTTGATGACGCGCGCGCCGAGGTCGGCGAGCTGGCGCGTGCAGAACGGTGCCGCGATCGCGTGCTCGAGCGTGACGACCGTGATGCCTTGAAGCGGTTTCATGTGCGGCTCATGAGCTGACGACGGCCGATCAGCGCGCGATCGGCGGGGCGACGTGCGCCGTCGGCGGCGTCCGCTGGGCGGCCGCAAGCCAGCCCTCGACCTGCGGCAGGACATAGGCGGCCATGGCGAGCACGATGGCCACGGTGTCCCAGGTTCGCCGCCGGCGCGATCGCGCATCCATGCGCACGACCTTGAACCAGAACACGCCGCCGCCCACGACGGCGCCGAGCGCCCCGAGAAGCGCCCACCCCGCACCGCTCGTGTCGTAGCAACGAGAGACGACCTGGCATCCCAGCGTCCAGGTCGCGACGAAGATGGCGAAGCCGAGGCCCAGCGCGATCGGAATCTCGATCAGCGCGAGCCCGAAGCCGCGCAGCCTGTCGTTTGCGGCGTCGATCAAAACGATCTCGGCAGCCCGAGCAGGTGCTCGGC
>JBDTJD010000118.1:0-11547 GCA_039935975.1 Caldimonas sp. | reverse complement strand
CCGACATCTTGTAGGCGAAGCCGGCCTGGGCCATGAACGCCGACATCTCGGCGCGGCCGCCGAGTTCGTCGATGAAGGCCTGGTCGAGCCACGGCTTGTAGATCCGCAGGGCCGGGTTCACGAGCAGACCGTAGCGGTAGAAGCGCTCGATGTCGTTGCCCTTGTACGTGCTGCCGTCGCCCCAGATGTCGACGCCGTCTTCCTTCATCGCCGAGACCAGCATGGTGCCGGTGACGGCCCGTCCGAGCGGCGTGGTGTTGAAGTAGGTGACGCCGGCCGTCGAGATGTGGAAGGCGCCGCACTGGAGTGCCGCCAGACCCTCGGCCGCGAGCTGGGTGCGGCAGTCGATCAGGCGCGCCTTCTCGGCGCCGTACTGCATCGCCCGGCGCGGGATGTCGTCGTAGTCGGGCTCGTCGGGCTGGCCCAGGTTGGCGGTGTAGGCGTAGGGCACGGCGCCCTTGCCTCGCATCCAGTGCAGGGCCGCGCTCGTGTCGAGACCGCCGGAGAAGGCGATGCCGACGCGCTCGCCGACGGGAAGGTTCTGCAGGATCGTGGTCATGTGTGTTTTGTCGCAACCTTGAGGATGCATTCCGCGGGAAAGGACGCTATTTTCGTCGTCCGCGCCACCCGCGCACGCGGGAGACGCTCGCGACCCCCCCTGCGCTAAGCTTCGGGGCCGTGGGCAGCGCCCGGTCGACGACGCATGAGCACCCATCCTCCCACTCTCGCCAAGCCGCAAGTCGCAGCTGCGATGATCGAGCACGACGCGCTGCCGGCGGGCACGCGCTTCGGCGAGTTTGAGATCCTGCGCGTCCTCGGCGTCGGCGGCTTCGGCATCGTCTATCTCGCCCGCGACCACTCGCTCGAGCGCGACGTCGCCCTGAAGGAATACATGCCAGCGTCGCTCGCCGCGCGTGGCGCCGGGCCACAGATCACGGTGCGCTCGAACTCCTTCGCCGAAACCTACGCGATCGGCCTGCGCTCGTTCATCAACGAGGCGCGCCTGCTCGCCCGCTTCGACCATCCGTCGCTGGTCAAGGTCTACCGGTTCTGGGAAGACAACGCCACGGCCTACATGGTGATGCCCTATCTCCAGGGCACGACCTTGCGCGACATGCGCCGCGCCATCTCGCATCCGCCCGACGAGGTCTGGATCCGCAGCGTCCTGATGCCGATCCTGGCGGCGCTCGAACTGCTCCATCGCGAGGGCGTCTACCACCGCGACATCGCGCCCGACAACATCCTGCTGCCCCCCGACGGCCCGCCGGTGCTGCTCGACTTCGGCGCGGCGCGGCGCGTCATCAGCGACCGCACCCAGTCGCTCACGGCGATCCTGAAGCCGAGCTACGCGCCGATCGAGCAGTACGCCGAGATGACGCAGCTGCGCCAGGGACCGTGGACGGATCTCTACGCGCTCGGCGCCGTCATCCATTACCTGCTCTTCGGCGTGCCGCCTGCACCGGCGACGGCGCGAGCGGTTCAGGACGACGTCGATGCGATCGAGCACCGGACCGTTGCCGGCGTCTCCCCCCGCTTCATGGAAGCGATGTCGTGGATGCTCGCGATCCGCCCGAACGGACGTCCGCAAAGCGTCGAGCAACTGCGCTCCGTGCTAGACGGCAGCGCAGAAGTGCCGCCGCGCGGGCAGCCCGGCATCACGCTGCCCGGCGCGATCGGGCGGGCGGCCGCCGAAGGCGCAGCCACTCAGCTTCACGTGCGCCCGACCGATCCCACGGACATCCGCACGGCCTACCTGCCGACCTACATGCCGACGGCGCTCGACTCGTCGCATGTCGAGGCGAAGCCCACCAGCTTCAGCCCCGTGACGCAGATGCCGACGGCGCGCCAGGTACCGGTCACGCCGCGCGACCCGGTCACCGGTGCGGGGCCAGCGACCTCGCCGGGTCCGATCACGGCGACCGTGCCGATGGCCCAGCCCGGTCAGCCGGCGACGATCCCGGCCGACACGACGGCTGTCCTCTCGACCAGGCCCATGGCGCCGCCTGCCGTCCCTTCGGGCTTTGCGAAGCCGGCGCCACCCGTGCCGCCGCCGGCGTCGTCGCCGGTCGCGGGCCGGATGTCCTCGCCGGCGCCGGCGAGGGTGTCGGCGCAGCCCGCCGGCGCCACGTCGGCGCCGCTCCGCCGCGCGGCGCCGGTCGCGTCGAGATCGAAGCACTGGGTCGCCGCCGCAGCGGCCGGTGGCATCGGCGTCGTCGCGCTCGCCTTCGTGGGGTGGCAGCAGTTCGGCCGGCCGCACTCCGCGTCGTCGACCGATGCCGCGCCGCCCGCCGCCCTCATTTCGCCCGCCGCGCCCGGCGTCGACCCTGCACGGCCGGCGAGCCCGATGGTCGCCCAGCCGTCGCCGTCGCCCGTCGCCGAAACTCCGGTCGCCGAGCGGTCGGCGCCGGCCTGGATCGGCACGCCCGTGACGGGCGCCGCACCCGCCGCGCGGACGAACGCGCCGCCTTCGCCCAGCGCCGATCTCGCCGCCGGCATGGCCGCCTCGCTCCTGAACGGCACGACCTCGCGGACGGCACCGCCAGCGCAGGACGGATCGCTTCGCCCGACGCCCACGTCGCGCAGCGGCACCGAGATCTTCCTCGACCGCGGCGCGAACGTCGACGGCTCGCGTGTGCGACCGGCGACTCGTCCGAGCGGCATCGAAGAACGCTCGAACCCGAGCCCGACCCTGCGACCCGTCGACCGCGCCGCGATTGCCGTGAGCCCGGGCCTGAGCGACGGCCGAACGATCCGTCCTGGTGCGTCCGCACGCGACCTTGCCGGATCGCCCCGCGCCGAGATCGCCGAGGACAGCGCACCTTCGGCGCGCGAGGCCTGCGGCAAGCGCGGCTTCTTCGCGATGGCCGTCTGCATGGACGAACGCTGCGAATTGCCACGCTACCGGACGACGCAGGAATGCCTCGCCATCCTGGCGCGCAAGAACGAGCGGGCCAACCGTTGAGGGCTTTCCCGTCGTGAGCGGAGAAAGGTAGCCGGCCTCCTGTCGACGGGCGGGACGCCCGCCACCGGCGATCGAGCGCCGAGGGAACTGACGGAGCAATCTCGTGCTTCGCGAGGTTTGGGTGCCCTGTCACCCGGGAAGGTGCCGTGGGCGCCGACGATCGGCTCGGCTATACCCTCATCTCTCTTCCTTGCTGCACGATGGAGCGACTCTTGGCGACGGAAAATTTCGAAGTGCCCGCGGATCGGCCGCACCTCGCGGTCTGGCCCAAGCGCCTGCCGCGTGCCCTCGTCGTCCCCCAGACCTCCCTCTGGTTCAATCTGGAGGTCGCGGCGACACGCTACCCCGAGCGGGCCGCCTACCTCTTCTTCGGCCGCGCCCTCAGCTACCGCCAGCTGCGCGAGGACGCGATGGCCCTCGCCGGCTGGCTGCAGCGCGCCGGCGTCGAGAAGGGCGACCGGGTCGCCGTATTCATGCAGAACTGCCCGCAGTTCCCGACCGCGCTCTACGCTGTCCTGCGGGCCGACGCGGTCGTCGTTCCGGTCAACCCGATGAACCGCGAAGAGGAGTTCAAGCACTACATCGTCGATCCGGGCACGAAGGTCGTGATCTGCAGCGCCGACCTCGCCGGGATCGTCGCCAGGGCGAATGCGACGCTGCCCGAAGGCGAGCGACTCCGCGCGATCGTCGTCACCCGCTACAGCGACGCGATGCCTCCCGGTGCGATCGGCGAGGCCGACGCGCCGCCGCCGGCGATGGAGGCCTGGCTGCGCGCTGATCCGGCGCTGCCCGCGGGCTGTACGCCTTGGAACGACGCCATCGCCGAGCAGCTCTCGCCGGGCCCGCACACGGCCCGGATCGACGACCTCGCGCTCCTGCCCTACACCTCGGGCACGACCGGGCTGCCGAAGGGGTGCATGCACACCCACCGCACGCTGATGTCGAACACCGTCGGCGGACAGTGGGGCTACGCCGCCGGCGCCGAGCCCGTCTCGCTCGGCGTCGTGCCGATGTTCCACATCACCGGAATGCTCTACAGCGTGCTCGGCTCGGTCTATTCGGGCAGCACCATCGTGGTCATGCCGCGCTGGGATCGCGAGCTGGCGGGGAGGCTGATCTCGAGCCGCGGGATCACGCACTGGGTCTGCATTCCGACGATGGTGATCGATCTCTTCGCGAGCCCCAACTACAAGAGCTTCGACCTGTCAAGCCTGCGCAGCATCAGCGGCGGCGGCGCGGCGATGCCGCACGCCGTCGCGCAGCGCCTGCTCGATGAGTTCGGCCTCACCTTCGCCGAGGGCTACGGCCTGACCGAGACGGCCGCGCCGAGCCACGCCAACCCGCCCGAGCGCGCGAAGCTGCAGTGCCTGGGGATTCCGATCTACTCGGTCGATTCACGCGTGGTCGATCCGCTCACGCTCGAGGAGCTGCCGGTCGGCGAGGTGGGCGAGATCATCACCCGCGGGCCGATGGTCTTTGCCGGCTACTGGAAGCATCCCGAGGCGACAGAAGCCGCCTTCGTCGAGTTCGACGGGCGCAGGTTCTTTCGCACCGGCGACCTCGGCCGGATGGACGAGGAAGGCTATTTCTTCCTCACCGACCGGCTCAAGCGGATGATCAACGCGAGCGGCTTCAAGGTCTGGCCGGCCGAGGTCGAGATGCTCCTCTACAAGCATCCGGCGGTGCAGGAGGCCTGCATCATCGCCGCCCGCGACGCCTATCGCGGCGAGACCGTCAAGGCCGTCGTCGTGCTGCGCGCCGAAGCCCGTGACCGGACGACCGCCGAGGACATCATCGGCTGGTCGCGCGAGCACATGGCAGCCTACAAGGTGCCCAAGCTCGTCCAGTTCGTCGACGCGCTGCCGAAGTCGGGTTCCGGCAAGGTGATGTGGCGGCTCCTGCAGGACGAGGAACGCGCCGGCTGAGCCGCTCGTCCGCCGGCGCGGCCGCTTCCCGGCTCAGCGCTCGATCCAGCGCCGGCCGTCGCGCAGGAAGCGCTCGGTGCCCGCGACTTCGAAGTTCGAAGTCGTCGGCCGCCAGGTGCGGCGCTCTATGCTCGCCTCGTCACTCGTCACGCGCAGCACGTTGAAGCTGTTCTCCTCGCCGCGCCCGCGGGTCGACGTCGCGGTGCCGGCCTGGACGACGAGCGCCGCGTAGCCCGAAAGGTCGTGCCGCGCCGAGGTGTCGCCCGACTGGCTGGTGTGGAAGTGCCCGGCCAGGAGGATGTCGACGCCGCAGCGCGCGAACACCTCCATCGCCGCGCGCGCGCGGCCGACGAGCTTGACGTCGCCCGGATCGTCCGGCAGGTCGAAGGGGTGATGGGTGACGACGATCTTCAATACCGAGTCGTCTATCGGGTCGAGGAGCCGATGGATCTCGGCCATCTGCTCGTCGTTGATGCGCCCGCCCTTGAAGGTGAGCGAGCGTGCGGTGTTGATGCCGACCACGGCGATCTCCGCGTCGACGAACGACGGCGTGAGATCGCCGCCGAAGTGGCGCTTGAACTTGCCGAGCGGGCTGAGGAAGCGTTCCCACACGCGATAGAGCGGCACGTCGTGGTTGCCGGGGACGATCACCTTCGCCGTCGCGATGCGCTGGAGAAAGTCGCGCGCCTGCCGGAACTCGACGGACCGTGCGCGTTGCGTGAGGTCGCCGGAGACGACCACGACCTCCGGCTCGATCGCCGCGATCGTCGCCAGCAGCGGCTCGAGGACGGCCGGATCGGTGCGCCCGAAGTGCAGGTCGGAGAGATGGACGATCGTGCGCATCGGCCGCTTTCACGCGGGGCCGGCACGCCCGGGCTCGGCGCCGAGGACGACGAGGCTCGCCGGCCTGACGGTGAAGCGCAGCGGCGGCGTCATCATCGTGATCTCGCCGTCGGTCGCGACACGCAGGCGTCTTCGTCGGCTCTCGACCACGATCTCGGTGGCGTAGGTCACCTCGAAGTCGCGTTCCTGGTCGAGCCGGCCGACGAGGGCGCGCAGGGCGAGCTGCATCAGCCGAAATCGTCCGGCGCGCTGCACGACGTAAAGGCTCAGTTGACCGCGGTCGATCGCCGTGCGCTCGCCGATGGCGAAGCCCTGCATCACGTAGGCGTTGTTGCCGATGAAGACGAACGGCGTGCGGCGAAGCCGCTGCTGGCCGTCGATCGAAAGGCGCACGCTCATGAACGAGAAGCGGCGCAGCGCGGCGAGGCTGGCCCAGACCAGCGCCGGCCACTTGCCGCGCCCGAGCCGCTTTCGCTGCCGCTCGCGGTCGTGGACGATGTCGGGATAGATGCCCAGGCTCGCGTTGTTGATGAAGACCCGCCCGTTGACCTCGCCGACGTCGACGCGCGCGGGCCGGCCGGCGACGATGCGCTCGACCGCTTCCTCGAGCTCGATCGGCACGCCGAGGTCTTTGGCGAAGTGGTTGAGCGTGCCGAGCGGCAGCACGCCGAACGGCACGTCGCTGCCGGCGATGACACCCGCGATGCTGCTCACCGTGCCGTCGCCGCCGCCGGCGACGACCATGTCGGGCCGGCGAGCCAGCGCGTCGCGGGCGAGCGACGCGATCTCGCTGCCGGTTCGCGCCAGGTGGACCTCGGCGGTCGCGCCGGCGCGGGCGAAGAGGTCGGTGAGGCGCGCGACCCGCTCGTCGTCGTGGCCGCCGCCCGAGCCGGCGTTGACGATCACGTAGGCGCTCTTCATCGCGCCCGGTCCCGGCGGCGCCAGTAGGCGTCGAGCGCCGTCAACGACACGGCGAGCCAGGCGACGCCTTCGGCGAAAGCAGCAGCCACGTCGCTCAGGTAGTGGACGCCGAGATAGGTGCGGCTGAAGGCGACGACCGTGATTGCGAGCCCCGCGACGACCAAGGCCGCGATGCGCGGCCGCCAGCGTCTCGTCTGCATGAACACGAAAACGACGCCGAGGCCATAGAAGATCGTCGCGCCCGCGACGTGTCCGCTCGGAAAGCTGTAGCTCGACAGGGTGAGCAGCGGGTGGTCGAAAACCGGGCGGGCTCGATGGAAGGCGAGTTTCATCAGGACGTTGAGGGCCAGGCCGCCCGCGAGGCAGACGAGAAGGGCGACGACGCGACGCCAGTGTCGCCGGAATGCGAAGAGCAGGGCAAGAACCGCGCCGTAGCACGAGATCGCAATTGTCGAATGCAGGTTCGTCACGACCAGCACCCAGCGCGTCAGCCCCGGCGTCGCGCGTTCGTGCAGCCAGCGCGCGAGCTCCACGTCGACGACCGTGAGCCGGTCGCCGGTGACGACATCTTCGGCGATCGCGCCGAAGAGCCACGCCGCGGCGATCAGGGCGAGCGCGCCGGTGGCGAGCTGGAGGCCGAGCCGCGCCGGCGGGGTGATCGGATCGACCATCGCGGCCCGCTTTGCCGTCGGCAGCAGACGGCGTCGCGCGCCGCTAGTACGTGGCGCGGCCGCCGGAGAGGTCGAAGACCGAGCTCGTCGTGAACGAGCAGTCTTCGGACGCCAGCCAGGCGACCATCGCCGCCGCTTCGCCTACCTCGAGGAAGCGACCCATCGGAATCTTCGAGAGCATGAAGTCGATGTGCTGCTGGGTCATGGTCGCGAACATGGCCGTCTTGGCCGCCGCCGGCGCGACGGCGTTGACGAGGACGCCCTTGCCGGCGAGCTCCTTGCCGAGCGACTTCGTGAGGGCGATCAGGCCGGCCTTCGACGCGCTGTAGTGCGACGCGTTCGGATTGCCTTCCTTGCCCGCGACGGAGGCGATGTTGATGATCCGCCCGTACTTGTTCTCCACCATGTGCGGCACCACGGCGCGGCAGACGAGGTACGGCGCGATCAGGTTCACCTCGATCACGCGGCGCCACACGTCGGGCGAGAGCTCCCAGGTCGGGCCGTTGCCGCCGGTGATGCCGGCGTTGTTGACGAGGATGTCGATCCGCTTCGTCGCGCCGATGCTGCGCGTCACGGCCGCCGCCACGTCGATCTCGTCGGTGAGCTCGACCTGCTCGACGAAGACCTTGCCGGCATGGCCCAGCGACGCCTGGGCCTCGGCGAGCTTGCCGGCATCGGCGTCCCACAGCACGACCGACGCGCCCGATCCGAGCATGCGCTCGGCGATCGCGTAGCCGATGCCCTGGGCTCCCCCGGTGACGACGGCGACCCGGCCGGCGAGATCGATCTGGTTCATGAGCGGCGCTCTCCGAGGTTGAGGCCCTTGAGCGTCTGCGCCGAGTCGGGCGCGGCGCGGCAGTCGGCGATGTACTGACGGATGATGTCGGCGAAGCTCTTGTCGGCGGTCAGGCCGAGCCGCGCCGCCCGCACCGCGCTCGCGCCGCGCGACCAGTTGCCGACGATGCCCGCGACGACCTCGTCGCGCTCGAAGCGGACCAGCTTGCGTACCGCCGGACCGGCGACTTCCTCGAGTGCGGCGAGCATTTCGCCGACGGTGGCGTTGATCGACGGCAGATTGAGCGCAAGGCGGCCGCCGAGCTCCTCGACGCTCGCCTCGTAGACGGCGATCAGGCCCTCGATCGTGCGCGCCACCGAGGTGAGCGGATGCGAGACCTCGGGCGACACGGGGCAGATGGCCTCGATGCCGGCGAGCGGCTCGCGGATGATCCCGGAGAAGAAGGACGAGGCCGCGCCGTTCGGCTTGCCGGGTCGCACGGTGACGGTCATCAGGCGCGCCGACCGGCCGTCGACGTAGCCCTTTCTCGAGTAATCGGCGATCAGGTGCTCGCAGACCAGCTTGTGCGTGCCGTACGACGTCTTCGGCGCGGGCAGCGTGTCGTCGCCGACGAGGTCGGGAAGCGGCTTCGACGGATCGGGGCCGTAGACCGCGACCGAGCTCGAGAAGACCAGCCGGGCCGGATTGCCGCCGCGGGCGGTCGCGGCGCGCAAGGCATCGAGCAGCGCACGCGTCGTGTCGAGGTTGGAGCGCAGGCCAAGGTCGAAATCGGCCTCGCATTCGCCCGAGACGGCCGAGGCGAGATGGAACACCCCGTCGAAGCCTTCCTTGCCAAGCGCTTCGCACTGCGAGAGCAGTGGGCCGACCCGCACCTCGACGCGACGATCGCTCGTCAGCCCGGGACGCGGCGCGACCTGGTCGGCGAGGACGATCTGGTCGATCGCGGCGCCGGCGAGCCGGCCGCGGGCGAGGAGGGCGCCGGCGAGGCGGGATCCGACGAAGCCTCCTCCGCCCGTGATCAGGATTTTCATCAGCGGATTCTCCTGGAGAGGGGGACGATCGGCTCGGCCGTGCGCATGCGCCTGTCGCCGCGGCGCATGTGCTGGACGGCGCAACGCCGTGCCGCAGCCGCGTCACCGGCGGCAATGGCGTCGACGATCGCGGCGTGTTCCATCCGGACGGCCTCGAGGAAGTCGGTGCGCGACGCATCGTTGTGCCGCGTGACGCGCATCGCCTCCTGGGTGTACTGATCGAGGAACTCGAGCATGCGCGCGAAATGCGGATTACCGGCCGCCTCGGCCAGCAGGCGATGAAAGGCGAGGTCTTCGGCGACGCCGTCGCGCCCCTCGGCGCCGCTGCGGTCGATCGCGCGCAGCGCCTTGCGCAAGGCCGTGACCTGGGCACGGCTCGCTCGCTCTGCGGCGAGCGCGGCCGATTCGGCCTCGAGCGCACGGCGCACCTCGCGCACGCGCAGGACGTCGTCGATCGAGCCGATCAGCGCGAGGTCGAGGGTGAACGCCTCGCCCGGTGGTGCCGCCGTGACGAACATCCCCGATCCCTGGCGCGAGCGGACGAGGCCGCGCGAGCGCAACTGGTGGACGGCCTCGCGCACCACCGTGCGCGACACGCCATGGGTCTCGGCCAGGCGTTGCTCGGTGGGCAGGCGATCGCCCGGGCGCAGTGCACCGGCGTCGATCTGTCCGCCCAGGCGCGCCGCGAGGCGGTCGGAGAGTCGCTCCGTGACGAGCGGCGACAGCACTTCGCCCACATCCGCCGGGGCGCGGGGAGAAGAAGTGGCGTTGTCGCGATGCAACATGGTGATCGGATCATCATACGAATCTCCCTGCCGGCCGGTCTACCGGTTTGCCCTCATGGCGGCGCCGGTCGCGCCTGCCGATACTCCTGAGGCGCGGAAATGCCGCGCATGCGACACGTTTCCATGGCCAGCGTCACGATCCAGTCGGTGAGAAAGAGCTTCGGCGAGACCGCCGTTCTCCACGGTGTCGACATCGAGATCGCGGACGGCTCGTTCACCGTGCTCGTCGGCCCGTCGGGCTGCGGCAAGTCAACGCTCCTGCGCATGATCGCCGGGCTCGAGGAGATCAGCTCCGGCGAGATCCGCATCGGCACCCGGCGCGTCAACGACGTTCCGCCGAAGGAGCGGGACATCGCCATGGTGTTCCAGAACTACGCGCTCTATCCCCACATGACAGTGCGCCAGAACCTCGCGTTCTCGCTCATGCTCGCCAAGAAGGACCAGGCCACGGTCGATGCCAAGGTCGGTCGCGCCGCCGAGATCCTCGCGCTCAGCACGCTGCTCGACCGCTTTCCGCGCCAGCTTTCCGGCGGCCAGCGCCAGCGCGTCGCGATGGGCCGGGCGATCGTGCGCGACCCGCAGGTGTTCCTCTTCGACGAGCCGCTCTCCAACCTCGACGCCAAGCTTCGCGTGGCGATGCGCGGCGAGATCAAGGAACTGCATCAGAGACTGAAGACGACATCGGTCTACGTCACCCACGACCAGATCGAGGCGATGACGATGGGCGACCGCATCGTCGTCATGAAGGACGGCCGGATCGAGCAGGTGGGTTCTCCCCTCGAGCTCTACGACCATCCGGCCAATGTCTTCGTCGCGGGCTTCATCGGCTCGCCGGCGATGAACTTCGTTCCGGCCACGCTTCGCAGGAGCGGCGGCCAGGCCAGCCTCGTGCTCGACGACGGCACCTCGCTCGCGGCGCCGCTCGGCGCCGGCGGCAGCGACGGCCAGCCGGTCGTCCTCGGCACGCGGCCCGAGCACCTTCAGCTCGCCAGCGAAGGCGGCATCGCCTCGCGCGTCGTCGTCATGGAGCCGACCGGCGCCGACACGCTGGTCGCCTGTCGCCACGGCCAGGCCGAGATCGCCGCCGTCTTTCGCGAGCGCCACGACTTTGCACCGGGCAGCACCATCCACTTGATGCCCGACCTCGCTCGCGCCCATCTCTTCGACGCCGGCAGCGGCGCACGGCTTGCCGCCTGATCGTCGCGCGCGAGCACTTTCCCTTGCCATGATTCTTTCGACGACGACACACCCGAAGACAGGAGACCCACGATGACCCAGCCCCCCTTCAATCGCCGCAAGTTCCTCGAAGGCTCCGCCAGTGCAGCCGCCGTCGCCGCAGTCGGCACCGGCGGTGCCCTCTGGTCGCCGCTGGTTTCGGCGCAGACGCTCGCGCTGAAGCCCGAGAAGGGCGCGACGCTGCGCGTCCTGCGCTGGAGCCGCTTCGTGCAGGGCGACATCGACGCCTACATGGCCAACGTCAAGAAGTTCACCGAGAAGACGGGCATCCCGGTGCGCGTCGACAACGAGGGATGGGAAGACGTCCGTCCGAAGGCGGCCGTGGCCGCCAACACCGGCGCCGGCCCCGACATCATCCTGTCCACCAACGACGACGC
>JBDTJD010000117.1:0-2644 GCA_039935975.1 Caldimonas sp. | reverse complement strand
TCGATTTGCATGGGAGAATTTTCGCCGATAAGCGGCGTATGCGGTCGGTGACCGCGCGCCGCTGGAGAGATCGTGATGCCCAGCTTCGATACCGTGCTCGACCCCAACCTGGTCGAGGTGAAAAATGCCGTCGACCAGGCGGGCAAGGAAATCGGCACGCGCTTCGACTTCAAGGGCTCGTCGTCGCGAATCGAGCTGAAGGACAAGGAAGTCACGCTCTTTGCCGACAACGATTTCCAGCTCGGCCAGGTGCTCGATATCCTGATCGCCAAGCTCACCAAGCGAAACGTCGACGCGCGCTTTCTTGACCGGACCGCCAAGGTCGAGAAGATCGGCGGCGACAAGGTCAAGCAGCTCGTCGTCATCAAGAGCGGCATCGGTGCCGAGACCGCCAAGAAGCTCCAGAACCTCGTGAAGCAGAGCAAGCTCAAGGTGCAGGCCTCGATCCAGGGCGACACGGTGCGCGTCACCGGCACCAAGCGCGACGACCTCCAGGCCGCGATGGCGCTGATCAGAAAGGACGTCGCCGACCAGCCGCTCTCGTTCGACAACTTCAGGGACTGAGTCGATGCGCAACTGGCTGCTCGCGGCGCTGCTGATCTGTGCCGCGGCTTCGCCGGCGCGCTCGCAGTCGGTCTCGATGGCCGGCAGCCTCGGGCGCAACGCCCTTCTCGTCATCGACGGCAAGCCGCACAACGTCGCCGTCGGGGCGACCGTCGCCGGCGTGAAGCTCGTCAGCGTGTCGGGCAACGATGCGCTCGTCGAGGTCGCGGGCAAGCGCGTCGCGCTGCAACTCGGCGGCGCGCAGGTCAACCTCGGCGGCAAGCAGAGCGAGGGCAGCGGCAAGCAGATCGTGCTCACCGCCGACGCCGCCGGCCACTTCTTTACCGCCGGCACGATCAATGGCAAGGCGGTGCGCTTCGTCGTCGACACCGGCGCGACCACGGTTTCGATGAGCCAGGAGGAGGCCGACCGCATCGGTCTCGACTACAAGAGCGGGCCGCGCGGCATGAGCCGCACCGCCAACGGCGTCGTGCCGGTCTACCGCACGCAGCTCGCGTCGCTGCGCATCGGCGACGTCCAGGTCTACAACGTCGATGCCTCGGTGCTGCCCGGGCAGATGAGCCAGATCCTGCTCGGCAACACCTTCCTCACGCGCTTCCAGATGAAGCGCGAGAACGACGTCATGACGCTCGACATGCGCTTCTGAGCGCAGCGCCCGTCCTGTCGTGTCGCAAACCTGGCAAATCGAACGATCGTGCTAAAACGGCGCGTTCGCTGACCTCCGGAGATTTCGATGGACCTCGCCTTCACGCCTGAGGAACAGGCCTTTCGAGAAAAGATCCGCGCCTGGGTCGCTGCCAACCTGCCGAAGGCGATCAGCGACAAGGTGCGCAACTCGATCCACCTGACGCGCGACGAGCTGCAGGGCTGGGCCAAGATCCTGGGCAAGCAGGGCTGGCACGGCTGGGGCTGGCCGAAGCAGTTCGGCGGCCCGGGCTGGAACGCGATCCAGAAGCATCTCTTCGAGGAAGAGACGGCGCTGGCCGGCGCGCCGCGCGTGATTCCCTTCGGGCCGGTGATGGTCGCGCCGGTGATCATGGCGTTCGGCACGCCCGAGCAGCAGCAACGGTTCCTGCCCGGCATCCAGAGCGGCGAGGTCTGGTGGAGCCAGGGCTACAGCGAGCCGGGCTCGGGCTCCGACCTGGCGTCGCTGAAGACGAAGGCCGAGCGTGTCCACACGAAAGATGGCGACCGGTTCATCGTCAACGGCCAGAAGACCTGGACCACGCTCGGCCAGTACGGCGACTGGATCTTCTGCCTCGTGCGCACGTCGAGCGAAGGCAAGCCGCAGACCGGCATCAGCTTTCTCCTCATCGACATGAAGAGCCCGGGAATCACGGTGCGGCCGATCATCACGATGGACGGCGAGCACGAGGTCAACGAGGTCTGGTTCGACAACGTCGAGGTGCCGGCCGACCAGCTCATCGGCGAGGAGAACAAGGGCTGGACCTATGCCAAGCACCTGCTCGCGCACGAGCGCACCAACATCGCCGACGTCAACCGCGCCAAGCGCGAGCTCGAGCGGCTGAAGCGGATCGCCGAGTCCGAAGGCGTCTACGCCGACGGCCGTTTTCGCGACCAGATCGCGCTGCTCGAGGTCGACGTCGTCGCGCTCGAGATGATGGTGCTGCGCGTGCTCTCGGCTGAGGGATCCGACAAGAGCGGCGGCAAGGCCGCCCTCGACGTCGCCGGCCTGCTCAAGATCCGTGGCAGCGAGATCCAGCAGCGCTATACCGAGCTGATGATGCTGGCCGCCGGCCCGTCGGCGGTGCCCCTCGTCGAGGAAGCGATGGCCGCCGGCTGGCAGGGCGATCAGGCCGGCGCGGCCTTCGTGGCGCCGCTCGCCGGCACCTACTTCAACATGCGCAAGACGACGATCTACGGCGGCAGCAACGAGGTTCAGCGAAACATCGTGGCTCAAACGGTGCTTGGGAGCTGACCATGGACTTCGATTTCTCCGACGACCAGGAAATGCTGCGCGACTCGGTGCGCAAGTGGGTCGAGCGCGGCTACGACTTCGAGCGGCGCCGCAAGATCGTGAAAGCGGGCGGCTTCGCGCGCGACGCGTGGCAGGAGATCG
>JBDTJD010000116.1:0-2752 GCA_039935975.1 Caldimonas sp. | reverse complement strand
CGTCTTGCCCGCGCCGTTCGGGCCGACGATCGCAGTGAGCGTGCCCGACGCGAAGGTGCACGAGACGCGGTCGACGGCGACGTGGCCGCCGAACCGGATCGTGAGGTCCCTCGTCTCGAGCACGTCGGGGTCGCTACCGGCGCCGCCGGGCTCAGCGCCAGCGCCTGATCAGCGCTTGTTCCTGATCGGCACGTTCATGTCTTCCGGCTTGATCTCGCGCACGAGCTCGGGCACGCCCCAGGCGAACGCCGGGTCGGCCTTGATGCGGAAGTGGTACATCGACTGCATCGCCTGATGGTCGTCCTTGCGGAAGGTCATCTTTCCCTTGGGCGTCTCGAAGCTCATGCCTTCCATGGTCTTGATGAGCTTGTCGGTGTTCGTGTCGCCGCCGGTCTTCTTCAGCGCATCGACGATCGCGATCGCCGCGCTCATGCCGCCGGCGGTGAAGAAGTCGGGCGGCGCCTTGAACTGCTTGTAGTGGTTGGCGACAAGCCACTCGTTGACCGGGTTCTTGGGAATGCCGAAGTAGTAGTAGAGCGCGCCTTCCATGCCGGGAAACTGCTTGTACGAGACCATCGCCGGCAGGATGTTGCCGCCGGTGGCAACGTCGATGCCGAAGCGCTTCTTCAGGTCCTGCGCCGCAAGGGCGCCGAAGGGCGGTGTCGCGCCGGCCCAGATCACGAAGATGACCTTCTTGCCCGGCTTGTCCTTGAGCGCATCGACGACGCGCTGGATGCCGGCCGTGAAGTCCGTCGTCGACTGCGGCAGGTATTCCTCGTGGACGATCTTCGCCTTCTTGATCGCCTCCTTGAACGCCTTGACCCCGTCGCGGCCGAACGCGTAGTCCTGTGCCAGCGTCGCCACCGAGACGCCATCGCCATCGACGGCGACCGCGTTCGAGATCGCGTCCTGCGAGCTGTTGCGGCCGGTGCGGAAGATGTACCGGTTCCACTTGTCGCCAGTGATCGAGTCGGCGACGGCGGGTTCGACCAGGAGGATCTTCTTGTATTCCTCGGCCACCGGCAGCATCGCCAGGGCGACGCCCGACGAGGTCGGGCCGACGGCGATGTCGGCCTTGTCGTCGCCGTAGGCGGTGGCGAGCAGGCTCTTGCCCACGTCCGGCTTGCCCTGGTCGTCCTTCTCGATCACGACGATCTTCTTGCCCGCCACGGTCATCGTCCCGCCGGTGGCGTAGTCGAGGCCCATCATGAAGCCGGTCGCCGTCTGCTTGCCATAGGCCTCGAGCGGCCCGGTCTTGCTGTAGACGTGGGCGATCCGAATCTCGCCCTTCGATTGCGCCAGGACCGCAGGCGTCGCCAGTACGGCCCACGATGCCGCCAGCGCAGCGAGGGTGAGGCGACGCGCCGGGCGCGCGAGAGGACGAAGGAACAGCATGGCGGAACTCCTGGACGAGGTGCGAAGCGCCGCGAAGTCTAGGGGATCGATCGGCGTTCGACGGGTTGAACGCTACAGCTTCATCTCGAGGCGCATCTGCAGGTTGACGAAGGTCGGCGCCGTGGTGCGCGAGCCCTCGCGCACGGGAACGCCCTGGAAGTCGGGCCCGTCGACGGTGCTGCCGAAGACGTAGTCGGCCGCCGCCAGGTTGCTCGCCGTCACGCGCAGCGCCAGCGTCGGGCTGAAGGTCCACAGGCCATAGGCGTCGGCGCCAAGCTTGCGGCCGATCGTCGCCGTCTGCACGTCGGAGAGCCGTGTCAGGTAGCCCGGCGTCCAGTTGAGGTTCCCGCCGAGCGTCAACGGCAGGCCGGGCACGCGGTAGTCGAGGCCGACGTTGGCGGTGTAGTCGGGCTGCTGGTCGAGACGGTTGTCGGGCCCCGACACGCCCCTGACGCGCGAGCGGAAGAAGCTCGCGTTGCTGCGCACGTCGACGCGCGGCGCGTCGGGCCAGACATCGCTCATCCGGAACTTCGCCTCGAGCTCGACGCCCTCGGTGACGGCCTTGCCGACGTTCTCGGGCCTGAGCACGTAGCGCTTCGAGGCCGAGTACGACACCGACTCGAGCGTCGTCACGCTGCGCATGTAGTTCGTGATGTTGCGCCGGAACACGTTGGCGCTGAGCAGGCCGCTGCCGGCCAGGTAGCGCTCGATCGCGATGTCGATTCCGTTGGCGAGCTCGGGTTTCAGGTCTCGGTTACCGGCACGGTCGGGCTGCGTCGGCAGGTTCGGGCCGGTGACCGGATAGCGTGTGTTGTAGCTCGTGCGCGCGAGCAGGTTCGTGAGGGTCGGCGAGCGGTAGCTTCGGGTCAGGCTGAAGCGGACCTGGTCGCGCCCCTTCGGATCGGGCTTCCAGACAGCGTGCAGGAGCGGCGTCCAGACGCTGCTGCGGTTGGCGGCGTCGGGCTCGCCCTGGGCAGCGCTGCCGCGCGTGGCGATCGCCTCCCAGCGCAGGCCGGCATGGGCGGCCCAGTTCGGCGTCACGTTCCATTCGTCCTGCGCATAGGCTGCGTAGCGCAGCGCGCGAGCCGACAGTGCGTCGCCGAAGTCGCTCGCGACCGGCAGGCCGTTCTCGAGCGGATGGCGCTCGTCGTTGCGCCGGTTGAGCTCGAACTCGACGCCGCTCACGACGCTGTGATCCGCGAGGATCGGCGTCGTCAGCTTGACGCTCGCGGAATAGCTCGTGTCGCGCGACGCGCCCGAGTCCTGGAAGGTGCGCGAGACGACGCCGCTCGTGGTCTCGGTGCGAAAGCTGTGGCTCGGCAGGTAGGCCTGGCCGACGCCGGCGCGCGTCTCGATC
>JBDTJD010000115.1:0-6634 GCA_039935975.1 Caldimonas sp. | reverse complement strand
GCGAGGACGACGGCGCCGATCAGGCCGAGCACCATCAGCGAGAAATACTCGGCCGGCCCGAACTTGAAGGCCAGCTCGGTGAGCGGCGGCGCAAAGGCGGCAATGACCACGGTGCCGACACAGCCGGCGAAGAACGAGCCGAGCGCGGCCACCGAGAGCGCCGCGCCGGCGCGGCCCTGGCGCGCCATCTGGTAGCCGTCGATCGCTGTCACGACCGACGACGATTCGCCCGGCACATTGATCAGGATCGCCGTCGTCGAGCCACCGTACTGGGCGCCGTAATAGATGCCGGCCAGCATGATCAGCGCGGGCGTCGCGTCGAGTGCGTAGGTCGACGGCAGCAGCATCGCGATCGTCGCCACCGGGCCGATGCCGGGAAGAACGCCGATCAGCGTGCCGAGCAGGCAGCCGAAGAATCCGTACAGCAGGTTCTGGACGGTGAAGGCGACGCCAAAGCCGATGCCGAGGTTGTGAAGGAGATCCATGCGGGGCCGCGTTTCTCTTTTCGTGGGTCGAGCCGACCAGCGGGCGCCGGCGCTAGCCGGAGAAGGCGGGCCACATCGGAATCGTCAGCTTCAACCCGTAGACGAAGATCAGCCAGGAAAACGCCGTCAGGACGAGCGCGCTGACGAGCACGCCCTTCCAGCGAAATTCGTCGCCGGCCAGGCTGGTGATGATGATCAGCACCGGCACGGTCAGTGCAAGCCCGACCGGCTCGAGCATCAGCCCGAAGATGGCGATCGCCGCCACGATGACCAGCAAGGGCCGCCAGGCGATCGCGCCGATGAGGTCGCCGCCCTCGCTCTCGATCGTGAGCGACTTGAAGAGAACGAGGGCGCCGAGGATCGCGAGCAGGATCGCCAGGCCGAGCGGAAAGTAGCCGGCGCCCGGGTGCGCGGACAGTTGCGACATCCGGGCCCAGAGGTTGGCCGCGCAGGGATCGTTCGGCGGACACGCCGGTCCCATGCTGTAGTTGGTGGCTCCGATCGCGAAGCCGACACCGACCACCACGAACATCAGGCCCGACCAGAAGTCGCGCTCGCTCTTGATCTTCACGCAACCTCGCTGCCATGTCGTGGAGCCGCGATTCTAGGCAGCGACCCTTGCAGCCGTGGTCTGGTTTTCACCCAGCGCGACGCGGCTCGCGAGCTGCCGCAATCGCGTCGGCCCGTCGCTGCCGGACTATTCCCAGGCGGGAGTCGCGCGCAGCACTTCGTCGAGCGTGGTCAGCCCCTCGGCAACCTTCATGGCACCGGCCAGCCGCAGGGGACGCAGGCCGTCCTGCAGCGCCTGCTGGCGCAGCCTGCCCTCGTCGCACACCGGCTGGATCGCGCTGCGCGCCGCATCGCTCACGGTGAGCAGCTCGAACAGGCCGGCCCGCCCGCGAAAGCCGGTCATGCGGCATTCGAGGCAGCCCACGGCCTTGTAGGGACGCACGCCACCGTTGAGCCGCCACGGCTTGACGACCTCGTGCAGCGTCTCACGCGTCACCTCCTCGTCGGGCTGCTTGCAGGCCGAGCAAAGGGTTCGCACGAGCCGCTGCGCGAGCACGCCGGCGAGCGTCGAGCCGATCAGGTAGGGCGCGACGCCGAGGTCGTTGAGACGCGTGATCGCCGACGCCGAGTCGTTGGTGTGAAGTGTCGAGAAGACGAGGTGGCCGGTGAGCGAGGCCTGGATCGCCATGTCGGCAGTCGCGAGGTCGCGGATCTCGCCGACCATGATGATGTCCGGGTCCTGGCGCATCAGCGCGCGCAGGCCTTCGGTGAAGCCGAGATCGATGCCGCTCTGCACCTGCGTCTGGTTGAACGCGGGCTGGATCATCTCGATCGGATCCTCGATCGTGCAGACGTTGACCTCGTCGGTGGCGAGGCGGCGCAGCGTCGAGTAGAGCGTCGTCGTCTTGCCCGAGCCGGTCGGGCCGGTGACCAGGATGATCCCGTGCGGGCGCGCGGTGAGCTCCTCCCAGCGCCGGCCGTCGTGGCTGCCGAAGCCCAGGCTCTCGAGCGTCTTCACGGTGGTGTCGGGATCGAAGATCCGCATCACCATCTTCTCGCCGAACGCGGTGGGCAGCGTCGACAGACGCATCTCGACCTCGTCGCCGGCAGGATTCCTGACCTTGATCCGGCCGTCGAGCGGACGGCGCCGCTCGATCACGTCCATCCGGCCGAGCAGCTTGACGCGCGCGACCATCGCGCTCATCACGCCGGGCGGCAGCTGGTAGACGGTGTGCATCACGCCGTCTATCCGAAAGCGGATGACGCTTCGCTCGCGGCGCGGCTCGAGGTGGATGTCGGAGGCGCGCTGGTCGAAGGCGTACTGCCAGAGCCAGTCGACGACCTGGATCACGCCGGAGTCGTTGGCGTCGAGCTGCTTGCCGGACTTGCCGAGCTCGACCAGCTGCTCGAAGTTGGCAAGCGCCGCCGACTCGCCCATCTTGGTGGCGTTGCGCACCGAGCGCGAGAGTGCATAGAACTCGGTCGTGAAGCGCGCGATCTCGGTCGGGTTGACCAGGACGAGCTTGATCTTGCGCTTGGTGTGCGCCTCGATCTCCGGCACCCAGGCGATGTCGAGCGGCTCGCAGGTGGCGATCGTCACTTCGGTGGCGCCGAAGCTGAGCGGCAATGCATGACGACGTTCCGCGTACTGGATCGACATCACGTCGGAGACGCGCCCGACGTCGACCCTGAGCGGATCGATGCGCTGATATGGCATGTTCGAACGCTTGGCCAGCCACTCAGTCAGCGTCTCGGTGTCGAGCAGCTTGCCATCGCCCTGGCGGGTGAGCCCGGCGCTGCCGAGGCGCACGAGCGGGTGCTGGGCGCTGTTGCCGCCGGCAAAGCGGCGCGCCGTGCGCTCGATGTCGTCCGCACTCAGGATCTTGTCGTCGCGCAGCCAGGCGAGCACCGTTCGCCAGGTGAGCTTGCCGCTCGCGACGACATTGAGGGTCAGATCGGTCTGCGCGAAGTTCGAGGATGCTCGGATCGGCGCACTCGTGCGGTCGAACTCGCTCTCGCGGCCCGGGCCGCCGTCGCGCACCGGCACGACCGGTCGAGCGCCGGCTGCGGCGAGGTCGCGTTGCACCGACCTGAGCGCCGTGGCCGCAAGCTCCTTGCCGGGTTCCGTGGGCACGATCTTGGGTTTCATTCGGGGATGTCCGTGGGCGAACCGGCCGGCGGCAGCGCCTCTGCGGGCCGGATCATGCGCAACCACTTGCGGGCCGGCAGCTGCCAGCGAGTTTCGATGTTTTCGGCACGTCGGGCAAGCTCGTCCCGGCCCGGTAGCGTGACATGCTTCATCGCCAGGACGACCGTGTTGCCCTCGCGCGTCGGCTTGAGCGAAAGAACGCGCTCCGGACCGAACGAGGCAGCGATGCGCTCGACGCTGGTCGCGAAGCTCGCGTCGCGGCCGAACAGGTTCACGGTCATGACGCCGCCGTGGTCGAGCAGGTCGAAGCAGGCGCGATAGAAGCGGGCGCTGTCGAGCACCGGGCTGGCTGCTTCGTGGTCGTAGAGATCGACGCAGAGCACGTCGGCAGTGCCGTGGTGCGCCGCGTTGGTCGCGTAGCCGAGCGCGTCGCCCTCGATCACCGCGAACCGCTTCGAAGGCGCGGGCAGCCGGAACCAGATCCGGCAGGCATCGACGACGCGCGGGTTGATCTCGACGACGCTCGTGCGCATCTTCAGCGTCTTTGCGCAGAAGCGCGTGATCGCGCCGGCGCCCAGGCCGAGCTGCACGGCATGGGCGTCGGCGATCGCCGCCGGCTCGACCAGCAGCATCCAGACCATCATCCGGCGCACGTACTCGAGCTCGATCTCGAGCGGCTCGTCGAGCCGCATCGCGCCCTGGATCCAGGGCGTGCCGAGGTGAAGATAGCGCACGCCCTCCGATTCCGAGATCGTCACCTCCGGCAGCGGCTCGCTCTTCCTCGCACTCATGCCGGCCTGGCCAGGAGTGCGGCCAGCCGCGGCAGCGATCGAACGGCATTGGCGCAGGTCGCCCCGGCGAGCTCGGCGGCCGGCACGCCGCGCAGTGCGGCGAGCCCGGCGCCGATGCGCGCGAGCTCGGCCGGCTCGTTGCGCATCGACGAGCCCGACGCGCGCGCCTGGGCCGTGCGATAGAGCCATTGCGGCGCGATGTCGGGCGAATCGGTCTCCATCACGATCGCGTCGACCGGAACGGCCGCGCCGACGCGCCGGATCTTCAGCGCTCGGTCGAAGGTGACGGCGCCGCCGAAGCCGAGGCAAAAGCCGAGCTCGGCGAAGGCGACGGCCTGCTGCTCGCTGCCGTTGAAGGCGTGGGCGATGCCGCCCGCACCCGGGCGACGGCGCAGGTGCTTGAGGATGGTGTCGACGGCGCGGCGGACATGGAGCAGCACGGGCAGTCCGAACTCGTCGGCGAGCGCCAGTTGCGCGGCGAAGAAGCGCTCCTGCCGGCCGCGGTCGAGGCCGGGAATGAAGTGATCGAGGCCGATCTCGCCGACCGCGACCAGGTGCGGGTCGTTGCGCTGCGCTTCGAGCGCCGCGCGCAGCACGTCGAGGTCGCCGTCTGCGGCCCGGTCCGTGCACATCGGGTGGATGCCGAGCGCGTACGCGAGACCGTGGCGATGCGCCAGATCGCGAACGTGTGCGAAATTGCCCGCGTCGACGGCCGGGATGACGATTTGAGCGACGCCCGCCGCGCGCGCGCGCTCGACGACGGCCTCGCGATCGGCGTCGAACTCGGCGGCATCGAGATGGCAGTGCGTGTCGATCCAGGCCGGTGTGCTGCCAGCTTCGTCGGGCACCTTCCGTGCGCCCGCGCCCGGAGGTCGTTCAGACAGCGGCAGTTCTGACATCGCCGCCATGATGCCTCGCTCGGCGCGACGCCCTTCGCCTCTGACAAGTCATTGCTGCCGTGCTACCGTCGGAACGAAGGTCGGCGGCTGTGGCGGCGCAAGTCTTGCGTGCCGGTCGGCGCACCCCCGCGGCCCGGATGACCCCGATGAAACGAGTCCCGCTGTACAGCCGTTCGCACCGCCCCGTCGAGCCCTCGACCGACTCGGCATCGGCGCCGTCGCAAGCCGCCTCGGCGCCCGCGCCCGACACCAGGCGATCGCGCCTGACCGGCGCGCTGCTGCGCCAGGAGCGCCGGCTCTGGGCGCTCGCTGTCGTCGCTCTGGCGGCGGCGATCTGGTGGCTCGGCCCGACGTTCAACGCCAAGGCTCCGCTCACCATGGAGCAGATCGAGACGGTCGTGCGCCAGTCGATCGAGGACAAGCCGCTGGTGTCGCCGGCCTCTCGCGCCTACGACGCGATCATCCCGTCGGTCGTGCGCGTTGTCGGCCTCATGACCGAGGGTGACGACGGCTCCGAGGCCAAGGAGAACGGCACCGTCGAGCGCGGCATCGGCACCGGCGTGGTGATCATCGACAACGGCACGATCCTGACCAACCTGCACGTGATCAACGGTGCCAAGCGAATCAAGATCACGTTCATGGACGGCACCGAATCCGACGCTGTCGTGCTCAACATCCAGCCGGACAACGACCTCGCGGTGCTGCGCGCCAAGACCATTCCCGACGACCTGCCGGCCGCCACCTTGCGCAGCACCGCCGACCTGGCGCCCGGCGACCAGGTGCTGGCGGTCGGCTTCCCGTTCGGGATCGGGCCGTCGGCCTCGTCGGGCATCGTCTCGGGGCTCAAGCGCGAGTTCCGATCGCCCGAGGGCAAGCAGACCATGACGAACCTGATCCAGTTCGATGCCGCAGCGAACCCCGGCAATTCGGGCGGGCCTCTGGTGACGATGGACGGCGAGGTCGTCGGCATCGTCACCGCGATCCTGAACCCGTCGTCGCAACGCACCTTCATCGGCATCGGCTTCGCGGTGCCGATCGAGAATGCCGCCGCGGCTGTCGGCATGCCGCCGTTCTGACCCTCCCGAAAGCCTCTCGCATGAACGACAACGTCAACAGCGCCACGCAGGCCTCCACCTTGATGGAGCAGATCCTGTACGAGGTCAAGCGCGTCGTCGTCGGGCAGGATCACTTTCTGGAACGCGTGATGGTCGCGGTGCTGGCGCAAGGCCACCTGCTGGTCGAAGGCGTGCCGGGCCTGGCGAAGACCCTCACCGTCAAGACGCTCGCGCAAACATTGCGCGGCACCTTCAAGCGCATCCAGTTCACGCCCGACCTGGTGCCGGCCGACCTGGTTGGCACGCGCATCTTCAACCCGCGCACCGGTGAATTCTCGACCGCGCTCGGCCCGGTGTTCACGCACCTGCTGCTCGCCGACGAGATCAACCGTGCGCCGGCCAAGGTGCAGAGCGCGCTGCTCGAGGTGATGCAGGAACGCCAGGTCACGATCGCCGGCGAGACGCACAAAGTGCCCGAGCCCTTCCTCGTGATGGCCACTCAGAACCCGATCGAGACCGAAGGCACCTATCCGCTGCCCGAGGCGCAGGTCGACCGCTTCATGATGAAAGTGCTGGTCGACTACCCGACCGACGAGGAAGAGTTCGTCATCGTCCAGCGCGTCACCGGCCCGGCGGTGGCGGTGTCGGCTGTGGCCAGCACCGAGCAGCTGGCCGCGCTGCAGGCTGAATGCCGTCGCGTCTATGTCGATCCGTCGCTGGTCCAGTACGCGGTCCGGCTGGTGTC
>JBDTJD010000114.1:0-4491 GCA_039935975.1 Caldimonas sp. | reverse complement strand
CTCAGCCACATCGCCGACGAGCTCGTCGCCAACCTCGCCCACGGCCAGCAGCGCCAGCTCGAGATCGGCATGGCCCTGGCGGGTGCGCCGCGTCTCATCCTGTTCGACGAGCCGGCGGCCGGCCTCTCGCCCGCCGAAAGGCGCGAGCTCGTCGCGCTGCTGCGCTCGCTGCCGCCGCACATGAGCTTCGTCCTCATCGAGCACGACCTCGACATCGCCCTGAGCGTCGTCGAGCGCGTCACCGTCATGCACAACGGCCGCGTCCTTCGCACCGGCAGCCCCGACGAGATCGAGAACGACGCCCAGGTGCAGGCGATCTACATGGGGAGCAAGCACTGATGTCCTGGTTCGGCCGCCGCGAGCGCGACGACTCCGCCGACGCCGGCCCGGTGCTGGTGGTCGAGGGCCTCGACGTCTACTACGGCGGTGCCCATGCGCTCCAGGGCGTCGGCTTCACGCTCGAGCGCGGCGTGCTCGGCATCGTCGGCCGCAACGGCATGGGCAAGACGACGCTCTGCAACGCCATCACCGGCCTGGTGCCGGCGCGCGGCAGCGTGCGGCTGGTCGGCGAGGAGATCCTCGGCCGCGCACCGAACGAGATCACCCGACGCGGCATCGCCTACGTGCCGCAGGGCCGCCGCGTCTGGCCGTCGCTCTCGGTCGACGAGACGCTGCGCCTGGTCGCAACGGGCAAGCGCGAGGTCGACCGCATCTATGCGATGTTCCCGCGCCTGGCGGAGCGGCGCGCCAACGGCGGCGCCCAGCTTTCGGGCGGCGAGCAGCAGATGCTCGCGATCGGGCGCGCTCTCTTGCTGCGGCCCAAGCTGCTCGTCATGGACGAGCCGACCGAAGGCCTGGCGCCGGTGATCGTCGACCAGGTCGCCGAGGCGCTGCGCGCGCTTGCCGCCGAAGGCCGGATTGCCGTCCTCCTGATCGAGCAGAACCTCGGCGTGGCGATGTCGGTCGCCGACCGCATCGGCGTGATGGTCAACGGCCGCATCGCCCAGGAGATGCCGACCGCGCAGCTCGCCGCCGACCGAGATCTGCAGGAGCGGCTGCTCGGGGTGCGCTCGGGCGGTCACAGCCTCGAGGCGGAGACCGAGCCGCAGGCCGACCGGCGCGACGAGCCGGCGCCGCCGATGCAGGTGCTGACCGTGCGCCGCGCCCATGGCGACGGCGCGCCGTCGTTCGACGACCTCCCGCCGGCGACGGTGCGCGGCTTCAACCGCTGGAACGCCGGCGGCACGGCCGGACCGATGGCCGACATCGCGCGCAGCGCGCCGGTCGCAGCGCCCGCCACGCCGCAGCGACCCGCCGCGGCCTCGCCGCAGGTGTTCGAATTCCCGGTGGCCGCCAGCAGCGCGCGCGCCGCCTATGTCGCCGGCACCTTCGACACCAAGGGCCGCGAGCTCTTCTTCCTGCGCCAGTGCCTCGAGCGGCTTGGGCTGAGGGTCATCACCGTCGATCTCTCGACCTCCGGCAAGCCCTCGTCGGCAAGCGTCCATCCGCGCGAGGTGGCGCGCCATCATCCGCAAGGCGAAGCGGCCGTCTTCAGCAGCGACCGCGGCGATGCGATGACGGCGATGGCGCTCGCCTTCGAAGCCTTCGTCCAGACCCGGCGCGACCTCGGTGGCCTGATCTCCGCCGGCGGCTCGGGCGGCACGACGCTGGCAACGCAGGGCATGCGCGCCCTCGCCGTGGGCGTGCCCAAGGTGATGGTCTCGACCATGGCGAGCGGCGACACCCGGCCCTACGTCGGCCCGAGCGACATCTGCATGATGTATTCGGTCACCGACGTCCAGGGGATCAACCGGATCAGCGAGAAGGTCCTGGCCAATGCCGCACACGCCCTGGCCGGCATGATCGCCCACCCCGTGCCCGCCTCGACCGACACCAAGCCCGCGGTCGGCCTGACGATGTTCGGCGTCACGACGACCTGCGTCCAGGCGGTGACCAAGCGTCTCGAGGACGCCTACGACTGCCTCGTCTTCCACGCCACCGGCGTCGGCGGTCGCTCGATGGAAAAGCTCGCCGACTCGGGCCTCCTCGCCGGCGTCATCGACGTCTCGACCACCGAGATCGCCGACGAGATCGCCGGCGGCGTGCTCTCGGCCGGCGCGACCCGGCTCGACGTCTTCGCGCGCCATGCCCTGCCCTACGTCGGCTCGTGCGGCGCGCTGGACATGGTCAACTTCGGCGAGTGGTCGACGGTGCCGGAGCGCTTCAGGGGACGCCGGCTCTACCGCCACAACCCGACGATCACCCTGATGCGCACGACGGCCGACGAGTGCCGGGCCATCGGCGAGTTCATTGCCGCCAAGCTCAACGCGATGCAGGGGCCGGTGCGCTTTCTCATCCCGGAAGGCGGCGTCTCGGCGATCGACAAGCCCGGCCAGCCTTTCCACGATCCCGAGGCCGACCGCGCCCTCTTCGCCGCCCTCGAACAGCATTTCCGGCCCGGCCCGAATCGCAAGTTGCAGCGGCTGCCCTTCCACATCAACGACGAAGCGTTCGCCGACGCGCTGGTCGACGCCTGGCACGACGTGTCGGCGCCGGCCGCCTCGGTGCGACGCGCCTGAACCATGCCACGAATCGACCGCGACATCCTCCTCGAACGCTTTCGCGCCAAGCGCGCCGCCGGACGGCCGATCGTCGGCGGCGGCGCCGGGACGGGCCTGTCGGCGCGCTGCGAGGAAGCCGGCGGCATCGACCTCATCATCATCTACAACTCGGGCCGCTACCGCATGGCCGGCCGCGGCTCGCTCGCGGGTCTGCTCGCCTACGGCAACGCCAACGAGATCGTCTGCGAGATGGCGCACGAGGTGCTGCCCGTCGTCAAGCACACACCGGTGATCGCCGGGGTGAACGGCACCGATCCCTTCATGATCGGCGACGAGTTCCTGCGACGCCTGATCGGCCTCGGCTTCTCGGGGGTGCAGAACTTCCCGACCGTCGGACTGATCGACGGCACCTTCCGCGCCAACCTCGAGGAAACCGGCATGGGCTACGGGCTCGAGGTCGAGATGATCGAGCGCGCCCGCTCCCTCGACCTGCTCACCACGCCCTACGTCTTCAGCGAGGACGACGCGCGCGCCATGACCCGCGCCGGCGCCGACGTGATCGTCTGCCATCTCGGGTTGACCACCGGCGGCTCGATCGGCGCCGAGACCGCGCTGACGCTCGCCGACTGCGTCGAGCGCATCGAAGCCTGGTCGGCCGCGGCACGCGCGATCCGTCCCGACATGTTCGTGCTCTGCCATGGCGGCCCGATCGCCAACCCGGCGGACGCGCAGCACGTGCTCGACCGCAGCCCCGGATGCCACGGCTTCTACGGGGCCAGCTCGATGGAGAGGCTGCCGGTCGAGACCGCCCTCACCGAGACCACGAAGCGCTTCGTCGCAATGACGCGCCCCCGGACCGCCAGCTAGTTTTCAGGAGACGACGCCATGTCGGGCACTCAATTCGCAAGCTTTCTTCTCGGCCTTGTCGTCGTCGCGATCGTCGTCGCGATCGCGGTCTGGCTGCTCCATTGGCTCTACCTGCGCAGCTCCAAGGAGCGCGCCTTCGTGCGCACCGGTCTCGGTGGCCAGAAGGTCGTGCTCGACGGCGGCGCCTTCGTGCTGCCGATCGTCCACGACGTCATCCCGGTCAACATGAACACGCTGCGCCTGGAGGTGAGCCGCGGCCGCGACAAGGCGCTCATCACCAAGGACCGGATGCGCGTCGACGTCATCGCGGAGTTCTACGTGCGCGTGGCCGCCAAGGCCGAGGCCGTCGCCAACGCGGCGCAGACGCTCGGCCTGCGCACCATGGAGCCGGAGCAGCTGAAAGAGCTGGTCGAGGGCAAGTTCGTCGATGCGCTGCGCACCGCGGCCGCGGAGATGACGATGGTCGAGCTGCACGAGAAGCGCGGCGCCTACATCCGCCGCGTGCGCGAGATGGTGGCCGAGGACCTGACCAAGAACGGCCTTGAGCTCGAGGCCGCGTCGCTGACCCAGCTCGACCAGTCGGGGATGGAGTTCTTCAACCCGAGCAACGCCTTCGACGCCGAAGGCCTGACGCGCCTGACCGAGCAGATCGAGCACCGCAAGAAGCAGAGGAACGACGTCGAGCAGGACACCCTGATCGCCATCCGCAACAAGAATCTCGAGGCCGAGAAGCTCTCGCTCGAGATCGACCGCGAGGGCGAATACGCGCGCCTCGACCAGCAGCGCGAGGTCGAGATCGCGCGAGCGAGGCAGCGATCCGAGGTGGCCACCGAGCAGGCGCAGCGCCAGCAGGCTTCCGAAGGCGCGCAGATCACCGCCAAGCAGACCATCGATGCGGCGCGCATCCGATCGGAGCAGACGATCGAGCAGGAGCGCATCGGCAAGGAGCGCACGATCCAGGGCGCCGAGATCGAGCGTCGCATGTCGATGGAGCTGGCCGAGCAGAAGCGCGCCATCGCCATCGCGCGCGAGAGCAAGGCGCAGAGCGAGGCGCAGGCCGAGG
>JBDTJD010000113.1:0-8119 GCA_039935975.1 Caldimonas sp. | reverse complement strand
CAGCGACGCGAGATCGGTCGCCTGAGACGCGCCCGCGAGCGGCCCGGCGGTGACCGCAGAGGCCACGACAGCAGCGGGGGCGGCCGGCGCCTGCAACGCGTCGTCGATCGGCGCGTCGGATGCAGGTGTCGCGTCGGCAGCAGGCGTCGGCGGCGCGCGCAGCTGGGTGGCGACGGACGCCGCGACGCGGTCGTTCAGCCGTGCCGTCGCGCCGAACCAGAGCCCCATGCCTGCCGCCAGCGCGATCGCCAGCGTGCCTCCGGCGATCCACGGCAGGCGCCGGCGTCCCGGCCCGATCGGCGCCACGACGGCGTTGCCGTCGGCGCTTGTCGGGTTCTCGTCGAGCCACTGGCGCAGCTCGCGCGCGAACGAGCGCGCCGAGCGGAAACGCTGCTCGGGATCCTTGGCCATCGCTCGCGCCGCGATCGCGGCGAGCGTCTTCGGAACGGCCGGGTCGAGCTTGCTGGCGAGCGGCGGCTCGAGGTGCAGGACCGCCTCGCGGATCTGCGCAAGCGTCTCGCCGTTGAACGGCTTGACGTCGGTGAGCAGCTCGTAGAGGACGACGCCGAGCGAGAAGACGTCGGCGCGCCGGTCGCTCAGCTCGCGTCGCACCTGCTCGGGCGCCATGTAGTAGGGCGACCCCGCCCCGGAATGCGCATCGCTGCCGTCCTGCCGGTGCGCCACCCGGGCGATGCCGAAATCGAGCACGCGCGGCTGCGTGCGACCGACCATGAAGATGTTGGCCGGCTTGATGTCGCGATGGATCACGCCCTTCGAGTGGGCGAAGGCGAGCGCGTCGGCGACCCGGCGGACGATCAGCGCGGCCTGCGCCGGCGTCGCGCGCCAGCCTTCCTGACGCAGCTGGCGCAGGTCGCGGCCCTTCAGCAGCTCCATCGCGATGTAGGCGCGCTTGTCGCTGATGCCCGCGTCGAACACCGTGACGATGTGCGGGTGGCTGAGGCCGCCGGCGGCGCGGGCCTCGTTGATGAACATCGCGTTGAACGCTTCGCGCTCGTCGTCGGCGACCTCGACGTTGAGCGTCTTGACCGCGATCAGGCGCGACAGCAGCGGGTCGTGCGCCGCGAACACGGTGCCGAGGCCGCCGATGCCGAGCTGGTACTTGAGCGCGTAGCGGCCGATGTGGCCGATCGTCGGCAGCGCGCCATCGGCCGGCTTCGAGACGAGGCCGGCGAACGCGGCCACCGGTGCTTGCGCCGGCAGCGGCGGATCGGAGTCGCTCCAGAGCGGAACGCCGGGCAGGGTCGGTGCCGGGGGAAGCGAGTCGCCGGAGGCGGCGGCGGGCGGTGGCGTGGAGGTGCTCACGACGCCAGCTTACGTGAGCCCTTCGACCCGAAAGCGTGAAAAAGGCGTCGACGCCAACGTTAGTAACACAAGCTCACCAATGACCATCGGCGCGTCGCCCGCGCCGCGTCGGGGCGTCGTGTCAGCCGCGCGCGGCGCGGGCGGCGTCGACCTCGAGCTGGCGCAGTTGCGCGGCAGCCTTGTCGAGCACACCGTTGACGTACTTGTGGCCGTCGGTGCCACCGAAGCTCTTCGCGAGCTCGACCGCCTCGTTGATCGCCACCTTGTACGGGATCTCGATGCAGTGCATCAGCTCGTAGGCGCCGATCATCAGCGCCGCATGTTCGATCGGCGAG
This sequence comes from Caldimonas sp., assembly GCA_039935975.1. GTDB lineage: Bacteria > Pseudomonadota > Gammaproteobacteria > Burkholderiales > Burkholderiaceae_C > Schlegelella_A. The sequence continues at coordinate 6,461 of JBDTJD010000113.1, read as the reverse complement.
AGCAGCTCGGTCTTGCGGTCGATGTACGCGGCAAGCACGACGTCGATCTCCTTCGCCTCGCGGATCGTGCCGTGGAAGAGGAGATCGAAGTGGGCGCGGTCGCACTTGGCGAAGTCGTCCTGCTCGCGCACGTGGGCGTCGATCACGCCGGCATCGGCGCCGCCGAGAAGCCACTCGTAGAGCCCTTGAAGAGCAAGTTCGCGCGAGCGCCGCCGCGCCGACTTCGCGCCGACGCGCCGGCCCGGCGTGCGGGCGCGCGGCGGCCCGCTCGGCGTCTCGATCGGCCCGCTCACGACAGCTCGTCCAGGAGATTGGCCATTTCCACCGCAACGCGCGCCGCGTCGCGTGCCTTCTCGTCGACGCGCGCCTCGGCCTGGGCGACGTTCTCGCAGGTGAGGACGGCGTTGGCGATAGCGATGCCGTGGTCGAGCGCGACGCGAGTCACCGCCGCGCCACTCTCGTTGGCGACGAGTTCGAAGTGATAGGTCTCGCCGCGCACGATGCAGCCGATCGCGACGAGTGCGTCGTGTTCGTCGCCGTCGGCGAGTGCCTCGAGGGCGACGCCGATCTCGAGCGCGCCGGGCACCTGGACGTGGGTGATGTCGGCAGGGGCGACGCCGAGCGCCTGGAGCTCGGCGATGCACGCGGCGGCCATGCGGTCGGTCAACGTCGCGTTGAAGCGGGCCTGGACGATGCCGATGCGCAGCTCGCGACCGACGAGCCGCTTCGCGCTGCCCCGATCAGCGTCCTGCATGCACGATCGCAGGTGCCGCGACGGCCGGCTCGTCGGCGAGGTAGCCGGTGACCTCGAGTCCGTAGCCGAAGAGGCTCGGCATGCGGCGCGGGCTGCCGAGCAGCTTCATGCGGGCGATGCCGAGGTCGCGCAGGATCTGCGCGCCGATGCCGTAGGTGCGCAGGTCCATCGGCATCGCCGGCGGCCTTGCGCCGCGGCCGAGGGTGAGCGTGTGAGAGAGCAGCGAAGCGGCGTTCTCGCCGCAGTTGAGCAGCACCGCGGCGCCGCGCTCGCCGCGCTGCAGGGCAGCCAGGGCGCGCGGCAGCGGCCACGAGTGATCGCCGGGGCCGGCGTCGAGGAAGTCGAGCACGGAAAGCGGCTCGTGAACGCGCACCAGCACCTCGTCGGCCTCGGTCCAGCGACCGTGGGTGAGGGCCAGGTGACTGCCACCGGTGCGGTCGCGGTAGGCGGTGCAGGCGAACTCGCCCTGCTGGGTCAGCATCTTTCGCGTGCCGATGCGCTCGATCAGCGACTCGTTGCGGCTGCGGTGCTCGATCAGCGCGGCGATCGTGCCGATCTTCAGGCCGTGCCGGGCACCGAACTCGATCAGGTCGGGCAGGCGCGCCATCGTGCCGTCGTCGTTCATGACCTCGCAGATCACCGCGGCGGGGCCGAGGCCGGCCATCGCCGCGAGATCGCAGCCCGCCTCGGTGTGGCCGGCGCGCATGAGGACGCCGCCGTCCTGCGCCTGGAGCGGAAAGATGTGGCCGGGCTGGACCAGGTCGGACGGCTTGGCGTCGCGACGCACCGCGGCCTGCACGGTGCGGGCGCGGTCGGCAGCGGAGATGCCCGTGCTGACGCCGGTGGCGGCCTCGATCGAGACCGTGAACGCGGTGCCGTGCTGGGCACCGTTCTTCGCCGTCATCGGCGGCAGCTGCAGGCGCTCGCAGCGCTCGCGCGTGAGCGTGAGGCAGATCAGGCCGCGGGCGTGGCGGGCCATGAAGTTGATCGCCTCGGGCGTGACATGGTCGGCCGCGAGGATCAGGTCGCCTTCGTTCTCCCGGTCTTCCTCGTCGACGAGGATGACCATCCGGCCGGCGGCGAGGTCGGCGACGAGCTCGGGAATCGGTGCGATCGACATGGCTGAAATTGTAGGTGGGCGAGGGGCGAGTCTCTGTGAAGGGTCAGCGCGCCGGGCCGGAGGCGAGCATGCGTTCGACGTAGCGCGCGATGGTGTCGATCTCGAGGTTGACGCGCGCACCGCGGCCAAGGCTGCGCAGCGTCGTCTGCGCGACCGTGTGGGGAATGAGGTTGACGCTGAACTCGCAGGCCGACGGCGCATCGACGACGCGGTTGACCGTCAGGCTGACGCCGTCGACCGCGACCGATCCCTTCTGTGCGAGGAAGCGGGCCAGCGAAAGCGGCGCCTCGACGCGCAGCTCCCACGATTCGCCGACCCGCTCGAAGCGCGACACCGTGCCGACGCCGTCGACGTGGCCGCTGACGAGGTGGCCGTCGAGGCGGTCGCCGGCGCGCAGCGCCTTCTCGAGATTGACGTCGCCCGGCGCGTCGAGCCCGGCGGTCGCGCCCAGACTCTCGGCGGAGACCTCGACATCGAAGCGGTTCGCGCCCGGGTCGAGCGAAATCACGGTCATGCAGGCGCCGGCGAGGGCGATGCTGTCGCCGATCGCGGTGCCTTCGAGCCAGCCGCTTGGCGCTTCGAGCGTCAATTTCCGGCCGAAGGACGCGCTCGCGCCGAGAGGGCGAACCTCGGCGATGCGGCCGACGGCGCTGACGATGCCGGTGAACATGGGGCGATTGTCCTCGTCGCCGCGTTCGACAACGTCGCCGAGGCGTCACGGTCGCGCCGACGTGGCTTCAGGGCCGCGGGCGAAGGATCAGACGCAGGTCGTCGCCGAGGCTGTCGACGCGAGTGAACACGAAGCCGAGCGCCTCGTCGAGCCCGGCGATCGGTCCGATCGACGCCAGGCTGCGGCCGCTGCCGATGAGCCGCGGCGCGACATACACGAGCAGCTCGTCGACGAGACCGGCCGCGAGGAACGAGGCGTTGAGCTTCTCGCCCGCCTCGACGTGAAGCTCGTTGATGCCACGCCGTCCGAGGTCGGCGAGCATCGCCGCGAGATCGACCTTGCCCGAAGGCGACGGCTCGACCGCGATCCCGGCGCCGCGGGCTTCGAGCGCGGCGCGGCGCTCGGCATCATCGATCGCCGCATACAGGAGCACTTCGCCGGGCGGCGCGACGATGCGCGCGGCGGGCGGGGTCTCGAGGCGCGAATCGACGACGACGCGCAGCGGCTGGCGCGCCGTCTCGACGAGGCGCACGTCGAGCCGTGGATCGTCCTCGCGCACGGTGCCGACGCCGGTCAGGATCGCCCCCGCGCGCTTTCTCCAGGCATGGCCGTCGGCCCGGGCCGCTTCGCCCGTGATCCACTGGCTGGTGCCGTCGGCGAGCGCGGTGCGGCCGTCGAGCGAGATCGCCGCCTTCATGCGCAGCCACGGCCGGCCTCGCTCCATCCGGGAGACGAAGCCGATGTTGAGCTCGCGCGCCTCGGTCGCGCCGGGGCCGCAGTCGACCGCGATGCCCGCCGCCGCGAGTCGCGCCGCTCCCTGGCCGGCGACCCGCGGGTTCGGATCGCGCATCGCCATGACGACGCGGCCGACGCCGGCGGCGATCAGCGCGTCGGCGCAGGGCGGCGTGCGGCCGTGGTGCGAGCAGGGCTCGAGGGTGACGTGGACCGTCGCGCCGCGGACGGCGAGGCCGCGTGCGGCGGCGTCGCGCAGGGCGACGATCTCGGCGTGCGGGCCGCCCGCTTCATGCGTGAAGCCGCGTCCGAGCGTCGTGCCGTCGGCACCGACGATGACGCAGCCCACACGCGGGTTCGGCTCGCAGAGGCCGACCGCGCAGGCGGCCAGGGCGAGCGCCTCGGCCATCGGGCCGGCGGACAGCTGCGATGCGGGCGATGAAGGCGCGAGGTTCACGAGGAGTCGATGCGATTCAGGGCTGATGTTGCACGGTTCCGTCGGCAGGGCAGGTCGCGCTGCCAGCCACGACCAGGAAGTTCTGCGCGACGAGCGCGCCGTCGACGTCGCGGTAGTCGGCCGGGTGCGCGATGTTCGCATCGATCGGCCCGCCGCCGACGTAGCGGCAGACGCGATGCGCGGCGGCGACCGTGCCGATCGCCCAGCCCTCGGCGACCAGCGAGGCCCGTCCGGACCACTTGCCGTCGGCCCTCGGTGCGACGACGCAATGCCAGGCCAGGAAGCGGTCGCCGGTGTCGCTCCAGCGCGCGAGGTCGATCGACGCGGGCGAGGCATCGATTGGCACGTCGACGATGTGCAGGCCGGCGCCGTCGACGTGGCGGATGGTCTTGCGCGCTTCGCTGAAGCATTCCGCCGGCGCCGGGTAGGCCGCGCCCGCGTCGAGTACGAGCGCGATCGAGGTCGCCGGCGGCGGCTCGCTCGCCTGTGTGGGCAAGGGCGCCATCGCGGACGTGAAGCGGACCGTCCCGGACACGAGGAGCCACCGTCCGGTCGAGCAGGCGGCGAGCATCGCGGCCGAGAGGTCACGGGTGCGGGTGGCCATCGCGACCCCGTCGCAGCGTCCGACGACGTCGCCGGTGGCGTCGTCGAAGACGAGCGCGGTGGTGCCGCTCTCGATCGGTTTCCACGCACTTCGGCCGTGACCGAGCGATCGCGCAGTCACCGGCACGCCCGGTGCGCGCCCGGCGACCGCGCGCGGTGCGGCATCGAGCGCGCCGGCGCCGAGCGAGAGTGCGCCCCCATAGCGAGGCGCCATGCCGGCGATGAACGAGTGCAGGACGACATCGTGCGGCGACCCGGTGCGATCGCTCCATCGCACCGCGACCGACACCCCCTTCGCGCCGCCTGCCGCGATGTCGTCAACGTGCCGGACGATCCGACGGGCAGCGTGTGCGGACGGGCCGGCGGCGGTATCGATCGCGAGCTCGCCCGCGCCGATCGCCGCGTACGAATGGGCGGCGGAGGCGGCCTCGACGACCGCGAACGAGCGCAGCTGCTCGAGCTCTTCGCTGCCGAGCCGGAGCGCCTCGGAGCGTTCGCGCGCGATGTCCGTGCCGAGGCGCAGATGGCGCTCCATGTCGGCGGCGGCCACCGCGCTGGCGCCGAGCACGACGATCGCGACGAGCGACTCGAGCAGGCTGACGCCGCGCTGCGAGCCGGGGGAGGTCGAGCAACGTGACATGTCAGAAATCCTTCCAGCTGCCGTTGATCCTCACGAAACTTCCCTCGCGCGCCTTCAGCGACGTCAGGACTGCGTCGTCGTGGACGAGATCGGGCGCCCCGTCGCCGCGGTAGTCGCCGCCGACGAGTGCCGCGCCGCGAATCCCGGCCGATCCGGCCCGGGCGTCGTTCCAGTCGAGCGAGGCGCCGTACACGACGCCGGCGATCACGACATCGGCACTGAGTCGGATCGCTCCCGACGCGACGAGCGCCACCGGCTCGGCGTCGCTGCCGATCTGCAGCGGTCCGGCGAGTTCGAGGTCGCCGTCGACGAAGATCCGCCGCCTGCCGGCGTCGATGGCGGCGGCGACGGCCGCGGCGCAGTCGACCGTGCAGGCCAGTCGCGCGACGCCGGGCTGGCGGCTCCAGGCCTCGGGCTCCATGCCGAAACGGCGCGCGAAGAAGCGGTTGGCCGACAAGGCCGCCAGTTCGACGTCGCCGGAAGCGATCGAAGCGCCGAGTGCCGAGCCGGTCGGCGCGAGAAGACGCAGCGCTGACGCGTCGATGCGGCCGCCAGCGTGCAGCGCGAGCCCGGCGCTGGCCCGATCGGCATTGCCGACGCCCAACGCGGCGGCGCCTGCCAGCACGTCGCCGCGAACGGTCAGAGCGGCCGCAGGCAGCGAACGCAGCACCGGCACCCAAGCCCACATCGCCTCGTGTCGAGCCGAGGCTTCGCGCCCGGCCGAGGCGCTCGTGGCACAGCCTTCGCTCGCGTCGAACCGGGTGCAGCCGCGGGCGATCACGCGGACGAGCCCGGCTCGCGGACCGGTCGCGAGCTCGACGGTGAAGGCCGGCGCGGTCGCAGGCCCGTCGAGGGGCGGAAGCCCGGCCGGCCGGTCGGACGGGCAGCTGCAATGCCATCCGGAAGCGTCGCGCGCGCACGCGGAGCGAAGCGGTGTCGCCACGCCGGCGTCGCTCCAGGTGGCCGGCGCGAGGTTGCCGGCGGGCGCGGCCACGTGGAGCATCCGCTCGCGCCACGACCGGGCGGTCACGTCCCCGCTCGGCCGGCATTGGGCGTCGATCCGGGTCGGGTCGTCGACGCGGGCGAGCGCCCATTCGAGGCCGGCTTCCGCCGCCTCGAAGGCCTGCGCCGCGCGGTAGTCGTCGGCCGAGCGTTGCTCCTCCGCCGCGATGTCGCGCTGGGCGAATGCGACGGCGAGGACCATGCTCATGCACAGGATCAGCGTCACGACGAGCGCGGCGACACCGTGCTGGGTGCGACGTGCAGCGCGTCGCAGCGATACGCGCCGCATCGGCCCGCGCACGAGATTCATGACTCGCAGCCTCCGACGACGGCATCGTTGCGGGTGCGAACCTGGGTATGCAGCGAGCGCACGACGCTCGGATCGGCTGCGGATCGACCGGCCAGGAGGACGCCGAAGCTGCGGATCTGCTGGCGCGGCGGGCAGACGATGCTGCCGGCGGCGCACGGCAGGGCACAAAACGA
>JBDTJD010000112.1:0-4666 GCA_039935975.1 Caldimonas sp. | reverse complement strand
GCGATGCGCTCGGCGCGTGACGCCGGCCACGAATGCGGCATCCATTGCTGGGATCACGTCGTCTGGCAGGACAACGTGCGACAGCGCGACGACGGCTGGACAGAGCGTCAGATGACGCTGGCCCGAGATCGCTTCGTCGACGTCTTCGGTGCGCCGCCGGCGACCCACGGCGCCGCCGGATGGCAGATGAATGCCGAGGCCTTTCGCCAGCTCGACCGCTGGCGACTGCCGTACGCCTCCGACGGTCGCGGCACCGGTCCCTACGTGCCGCAGGTGGACGGCGTCGCGCTGTCGCACGTCCAGCTGCCGACGACGCTGCCGACGCTCGACGAGCTGATCGGCACCGACGGCCTCGACGCCGGCAGCGTCGCTTCCGCCGTGCTCCGCCTGACCGAAGGCGATCGCGACCAGGTGTTCACGCTTCACGCCGAGCTGGAGGGCGGGCTCCTGGCGCCGGCCTTCGCGGCACTCCTGGCCGGCTGGCGCGCGCAGGGACACGAGTTGGTCGACCTGAGAGGACTGTTCGCCACGATCGAACGCAGCCGGCTGCCGGTACTGCCGCTCGCCTGGGGCACCGTGTCGGGACGGAGCGGAGAGCTGATCGTCGCGCCGGCCGCTGCCTGACGCGCGGTGCGGCTAGCGCAGGAAGACGGAGAAGGGCGACTCGAACTCGAAGTTGCCGCAGACGCAAGGCGACGCGTACAGGACCGCAACCGACTCGTCGAACTCGTGGATCTTGCCGCAGGAGATGCAGCGCCAGAACGGGCTGCGGGCGAAGCGGGCGCGACGCTGCGCGGGCGTCAGCACCATCGACGGGTCGCCCCAGATGACGCGGTGGTCGCGCCCGGTGCGGCGCGGAACGATCTGGTACGGACCGCCTCGACGCATCACTCGACGCCAACCCGATGCCAGAACCGCAGCGATCTTTCTCATGTCCTCGCCTCCGGATCGAACGATACGGCGAAGCGGCGCGCGCGTGGGCACGTTCTGCTCCTGCGGCGCCCCTCACTTGCGGGGTCGAACGAGGACGCGTGGTGCACAAGCGAGCCCGCGGCGAGCGGAAGTCGCGCACACCGCCCGCCTCCCTGGCCTGCGCGCCTGTTTTGCAGGCATCGTCGCAAGAGCCGCGACATTCAACGCGATGGGCCAGCGGCAGCCGGCTTTTCCACAGGCTTGTGCACTGTCGCAGAGAACAACTTCAACCCACCTCGACGGCGTCGGCTCGCAGGTCTGTCCTACACTGAATGCGACGCCGTCTCGCGCAAGACGAGACGGCCGACGACCGATTTCCAGCTCGACCTGCCCGGGACCAGACGCCATGGACATTACGCTCGACCAAGCCAACAAGATCATCGCGGCGGCGCTGCAGCGCTCTGCCGAGTCCGGCTACCAGCCGATGGCAGTCGTCGTGCTCGACGCCTCCGGTCACACCCGCAGCGCCCAGCGCCAGGACGGCGCGAGCATGTTCCGGATCGACATTGCCAGCGGCAAGGCCTGGGCCTCGATCGCCATGGGCGCGGCATCGCGTGTCCTGACCCAGCGCGCCAAGGACCTGCCGGCCTTCTTCGGCGCGCTCGCGTCGACCGGCAACGGCAAGTTCATCCCGCAGACGGGGGCGGTGCTGATCAAGGACGCGCAAGGCCGCGTCATCGGTGCGGCGGGCGCAAGCGGAGGGACCGGCGACGAAGACGAGGCCATCTGCATCGCAGGCATCGTGGCGGCCGGGCTGCAATCGGGCTGATCGCTTCCCGGGCGACGCGACCTCGCCCGATCGATTTCCCCGTCAGCTCAGCTGGGCCTTGCGCTCTGCCAGCTGCTTGCGCAGGCCGATCAGGTCCATGGTCGACCGGCGGCACTTCGGGAACATTTCCGTCTGCTCCTCGATCACGTGGTGCTCCACGTAGTCGGCGAGAACCTTGACCTTGGCCTCGTACTGATCCTGGCCGGGTCGGCCCGCCTTGATCTGGGCGATCAGCAGCTTGGCGGACGCGTGCTCGATATTCGCCTCGTCCATCATGTCCGAATCAAGGCCCGCGGCCCGCGCGGCGGGGTAGAAGATTTCGTCCTCGATCGTCGTGTGGACGGTGAGCATGGCGCAGACCTTGTCGGCCAGCGCCTTCTTCTCGGCGGCGCTTCCACCCTTGTCCATCAGCTTCTCGAACTGCTTGAAGATCTTGCCTGCCGCCGAGTGGTCGTCGGAGAGCAGGTCGACCGCATCCGCAGGACGCGACTTGGGCGGCTTCGTGTTGTCGCCGGTGTTCTCGGGGTACGGCTTCTTCGCCGCGGTCGACACCTTGCCGTGCTTCGGTGTCTTCGACGCCGCGGGCCTCTTCGCAGCCACGATCTTTTTTGCTGCCTTCTTCGCTGTTGCCATGGAGACTCCTCGTTGAATGGACGGAGTCGACTGGCAAATTCCGGGCCCGCGCGCCTCGCCGTCAGCCGGTCGGAGGTCGGAGATCGGAGATCGGGGTGCGACGTGCGCCGCCGCTGTCACCCGCGTTGTTGGTGGGCGGTGAGGGCTTCGAACCCCCGACCTACGCAGTGTGAATGCGCCGCTCTACCCCTGAGCTAACCGCCCGGCGACCGATGACATCACCGGTGCATGCATTTCGAAGGCTTGGCTGGAGGCCGTGCCTTTTCGCCTGGCCGACCGGCCTCGCATCACGCGAACGGCCGCTGGCGAAAGGGCATCATTGTGCCATGGCACCGGGCGTCGAAGACGCTGGGAGCGGCACGCGCCAGACGGCGTGCCCGCCGCTCGCCTTGTCGATCTCGGCGAGCAGCGCGCCGTGGGCGGCAAGCTCCTCGTCGTCGGCCGCGATCACGACGAGCTCGAGCGCACTGAAGTCGATCGCGCGCTCGGCGAAGTCGGCCGCGAAGACGTCGGCCGCGTCGATGACGAGCGAATCCTGGCCGCGGGTCATGCGGATGTAGACCTCGGCGAGAAGGCCCGCGTCGAGCAAGGCGCCGTGCAGCTCGCGTGCCGCGGTGTTCACCTCGAAACGCCGGCAGAGGGCATCGAGCGAGTTGGCCTTGCCGGGGAAGGTCTCGCGTGCCATCGACAAGCTGTCGGTGACCCGGATCTCGTGCACCGTGAATGGCGGCCGGCCGATGCGACGCAGCTCGGCGTCGAGAAAGCCGATGTCGAACGCGGCGTTGTGGATGATGATCTCGGCGCCACGCACGAACTCGATCAGCTCGTCGGCGACGTGCGCAAAGAGCGGCTTGCCGGCGAGGAACTCGTCCGACAGGCCATGCACCTTGTAGGCATCGACGCTGTTGCGGCGCTCGGGATTGACATAGAAGTGGAGCGTGCGGCCAGTGCGGCGCCGGTTGACGATCTCGACGCAGCCGATCTCGATGATGCGGTCGCCCGACTCGGGGCTGAGGCCCGTGGTCTCGGTGTCGAGGAAGATCTGGCGCATCGGAGCGGTCACTCGCCTCCAGGTTGCCGCGGGGCCGCCGCAGCGGTGGGCCACCCGCGACCGCGTCCCCACCCCCACAGCGCGAGGCCCGCGAGGATCATCGGCACGCACAGCCACTGACCCATGCTCATGTTGAGCGCCAGCAGGCCGAGGAAGCTGTCGGGCTCGCGGAAGAATTCGGCGATGAAGCGCAGCACGCCGTAGCCCACCAGGAACGCACCCGAGACCTGGCCCAGTCCGCGCGGCTTCTTGGCGTAGATCCAGAGCACCACGAAGAGCAGCATGCCCTCGAGGAGGAACTGGTAGAGCTGGGAAGGATGGCGAGGCAACGGCGATCCAGACTGCGGAAAGACCATGCCCCACGGCAACGACGGGTCGGAGAACCGGCCCCACAGCTCGCCGTTGATGAAGTTGCCGATACGGCCTGCGGCAAAACCCGTGGGCACGCACGGGGCGACGAGGTCGGTCACCTCCAGGAACGGCCGGTGCCGGGTGCGCGCAAAAATGGCGATCGCGACGATCACGCCGAGCAGCCCGCCGTGGAAGGCCATCCCGCCCTTCCACACCGCGAAAACCTCGAGAGGATGGGTCGCGTAGTAGCCGGGCTTGTAGAAAAGGATGTAGCCGAGCCGCCCCCCGATCACGGTGCCGAGGACGCCGTAGAAGAGCAGATCCTCGACGTCGCGCCGGCTCCAGCCGCGCACGGCGAACTGCGGCAGGCCCGTGCGCCGGATGGCCAGGAAGAGGAACAGGCCGAAGCCGACGAGATAGGTCAGGCCGTACCAGTGGACCGCGACCGGAATGCCGAAGCGGTGGAGGTCGAGCGCGATCGGATCGAACTGCGGATGCACGAGCATGCAACGATGATACGAGCGGCCCCACCGGCCTCGCGCCCTGCACGCGCCGCTATAGTTTGGCGACTTCCGTACGCTTCGAGACCGCGATGAGCATCAACCGCCGATCCCGCCACATCACCGAGGGCGTCGCGCGTGCGCCGAACCGGTCGATGTACTACGCCCTCGGCTACGAGGAAGGCGACTTCAAGAAGCCGATGATCGGCGTCGCCAACGGCCACTCGACGATCACGCCGTGCAACTCCGGGCTGCAGAAGCTTGCCGACGCGGCCGTCGCCGGCATCGAGGAAGCCGGCGGCAACGCCCAGATCTTCGGCACGCCGACGATCAGCGACGGCATGGCGATGGGCACCGAGGGCATGAAGTACAGCCTGGTCTCGCGCGAGG
>JBDTJD010000111.1:0-7597 GCA_039935975.1 Caldimonas sp. | reverse complement strand
GCTGCTGCAGCGCCGCTACGAGCGGCTGCAATCCTACGGGCGCTTCACCGACACCACCGCCCGCTGAGGACATGCCGGCCGGGCGCACCGTCGCGGTCGCCTACAGCGGAGGCCGCGACTCGACGGCGTTGCTCCACGCGACGCTCCGCGTGGCGACGCCGCTCGGCGTCCATGTCGTCGCACTGCATGTCCATCATGGCTTGAGCGCGCATGCCGACGACTGGCTAAATCATTGCGAGGCGACGTGCCGTCGCTGGGCCCGCTCGGGCCGTCCGATCTCGTTCGAGTCGCGTCGCCTGGCAGACGGTCCGCCGCGCGGCGACAGCATCGAAGCCTGGGCGCGACAGGCGCGCTACAGGGCGTTGCGCGAGATGGCCGAGCAACGAAACATCGACCTCGTCCTGATCGCCCATCATCGTCGCGACCAGGCGGAGACCTTCCTTCTCCAGGCGCTGCGCGGCGCAGGCGTCGACGGCCTCTCGGCGATGCCGGCATTGGCTGTGCGCGAAGGGGTGTCCTGGGCACGGCCGTGGCTCGCCACGACGCCGGAGGCGATCGAGGCGTACGTGCGCCGTCATCGCCTGCGCCACATCGACGACGCGAGCAACACCGACACGCGCTTTGCCCGCAATCGCCTGCGCGCGGACGTCTGGCCGTCGCTCGTCGATGCGTTCCCGGGCGCCGAGGCATCGCTGGCAGAAGCAGCACGGCGTACCCAGGACGGTGCCGCCGGGCTCGCGGAATGGGCGTCGGTCGATCTGGCGGCGACGAGCGACGGCGATGCACTCGACGTGGCCCGCCTGCAGGCGTTGCCCACCGTGCGCCGATCCAACGTCCTGCGCAGATGGCTGCGCGAGCGGAGCGGCCGCACGGCACCGGCAACACTCGTGGCCCGGCTGATGGACGAACTGCGCGGTCAGGCGTCGAGGCGTTGGCCGGCGCCGTCGGGCGAGCTTCGCGCTCATCGGGGCACCCTGCGCTACGAAGGATCGCGGACGGAGTTCGTGCCGCGGCTGATCACGGCATCGACGATCGGCGTCGATCTCGGCCAGGCCGGCACGCATCGGGTCGACGAGTGGCGCGGCGCCTTCGTCGTGTGCCGGGTCCGCTCGGGAGGCATCAACCGGCTTGTCGCGCAATCTCTCGAGATTCGTGCGCGGCGGGCCGGCGACCGCTTCCAGGCGGGAGCCGGCCGGCCGCCGCGCAGCCTCAAGCTCCAGTTCCAAGCGGCCGGCGTGCCGGCGTGGCAGCGGAGCGGGCCGCTCCTGGCGAGTGATGAACTCATCATCTATGTGCCCGGATTGGGACTCGATGCGCGGGCGGCTGCGAAGCCGGGCAGTCCGCGCGTCTCGATCGAGTGGCGGGCCGACGCGGACAGCGGCGCGGCGACCGAGGCGGCAAACTTGCGCCGATAGAATCTCCTGCTCCCGCATCGGCACATCTCGCGCCCCGGCTCTCCGGCCGGTCGATGGCGCGCTTTTCCATGGCACTCATCGTTCACAAGTACGGCGGCACCTCGATGGGATCGCCCGAGCGGATCCAGAGCGTCGCCCGGCGCGTCGCCAAGTGGGCGCGCGCCGGCCATCGAATGATCGTCGTCCCGTCGGCGATGAGCGGCGAGACCAACCGCCTGCTCGCGCTGGCAAAACAGCTCGCGCCGGAGCGGTCGACGTCAGAGTCGCTGCGCGAGCTCGACGCCATCGCCGCGACCGGCGAGCAGGTGTCGGTCGGCCTGCTCGCCCTTGCGCTCCATGCCGAAGGCGTGCCGGCCGTGAGCTACGCCGGCTGGCAGGTGCCGATCGCCACCGACGTCGCCTACACCAAGGCACGCATCCAGAGCATCGACGACGCGCGTATCCGCGCCGACCTCGACGCCGGCAAGGTCGTCGTCATCACGGGGTTCCAGGGCGTCGATCCGCAAGGGCACGTGACGACGCTCGGCCGCGGCGGCTCGGACACCTCGGCGGTGGCTGTCGCTGCGGCGCTGAAGGCCGACGAGTGCCTGATCTACACCGACGTCGACGGCGTCTACACGACCGATCCGCGCATCGTCGCCGACGCGCGCCGCCTCACGAGCATCAGCTTCGAGGAGATGCTCGAGATGGCGAGCCTCGGATCGAAGGTGCTGCAGATCCGGTCGGTCGAGTTCGCGGGCAAGTACCGCGTGCCGCTGCGCGTGCTATCGAGCTTCACGCCCTGGGACATCGCGATCGAGGAAGAAGCCCGCTCGGGCACGCTCATCACCTTCGAGGAAGACGTCAACATGGAACAAGCCGTCGTATCGGGCATCGCATTCAATCGCGACGAGGCCAAGATCAGCCTGATGGGCGTCGCCGACCGCCCGGGCATCGCCCACATGATCCTCGGGCCGGTCGCCGACGCCAACATCGACGTCGACGTGATCATCCAGAACGTCTCCCACGACGGCCGCACCGATTTCTCGTTCACGGTGCCGCGCAACGACTACGGGCGCACGATGGAGCTGATGAAGAACGCTGTGATCCCGAAGACGGGCGCCGCGGGGCTGGTGGGCGACGACCGCATCTGCAAGGTCTCGATCGTGGGCATCGGCATGCGTTCGCACGTCGGCGTGGCGAGCCGGATGTTCAGCGTCCTGAGCGACGAGGGCATCAACATCCAGATGATCACCACGAGCGAGATCAAGACCAGCGTCGTGCTCGACGAGAAGTACATGGAGCTGGCGGTGCGTGCGCTGCACAAGGCGTTCGGCCTCGAGCAGGCGCCGGTGAAAGCATGATCGTGGGCGCGGAGGCAAGCCGCTAGAATTCGCCCCACGGAGCTGTGACCGAGTGGCCGAAGGTGCTCCCCTGCTAAGGGAGTATGTGGGCAAAACCTGCATCGAGGGTTCGAATCCCTCCGGCTCCGCCAACCTAGCCTCTGAACGAAGCCCCGAAAGGGGCTTTTTTCATATGTCAAATGGCCGAAACCTCGTCCCCTGGCGTCGGTCGTTATGGTGGGTTTCGCCAGGGCCGACTGCGCAAACTAAGATGTGGGCATGCCTCACAAACCCGCCCCGTTCCTCGCGCGTCTGATCGAGCCTGTTAAGCGCGCACGAGCGTGAGGACGAAGTGTCCGGTCGGCATTGCCCACGCAATCCTGGTCTTCTCGCTCGGTTTGTCTTCCGCGGCCCACGCCTTCGGTAACCTGATCCTCATCGACTCGCCGCCGGCGCAAGACTATTCGCTGTCGGTCGGGCCGGGCCTGACCGGCTATCAACCGTATCCAGGGGCCAGAGGCCTGAAGGTGATCCCGGTGCCCGGGCTCGATCTCTATTTTCCGAACGGCGCGTTCGCGTCCACGGACAACGGTGTGGGTTGGAATTTTGCGAAGCGCGAAGATCTGCAGTTCGGAGTTCGGCTCCTGCCGATCTTCGGGCGGAAGGGCAAGACATCACGCGAGCTGGGTCTGGCCGACGTCGGCGCGCGCGTGGGCAAGGACGCCTTCTTCACCTACGCCCCGTGGGAGTTCCTCATTTTGCAAAGCGATGTCTTGGCAGGTTCCGGCAAGCACAGGAATGGCGTTCAGGCGGAGCTGGGCGCAACGCTGGGCGCCCCGATTGGCGAGCGCGCGCTGGTTGGCATGACGGCGGGTGCAACTTGGTCGAACCGATCCCACATGCAAAGCTACTTCGGGGTGACGCCGCGCGAGTCGGCGCGCAGCGGGCTGCCCACCTACTCGCCTGCGGCCGGATGGAGTGACACGAGTCTGCGGCTGAGCGGAGAGCTGAAGCTCGACGACCGCTGGCGTCTTTCGGGAGAGGTGATCGGAGCGCGACTGACCGGCGATGCAGGCGCGAGCCCCATCGTTCGATCACGCACCCAGTCGATGTTTTCGCTGACGCTCTGGTACCGGTTCCAGTAGCGCGTCGTCGGCCGGGCCTCGACCGCCCTCTGTGGGCGACGCGGCTGCCGGTGCATCGTGCTCCCGATGGGCCTTCGAGATCGAGTCGACCAACAGTCGATCGAGGCGTCGTTGCCCAGGTCGCCAGGACTCGAGCTCGGCCGCGGTCGGCGCGGCTTGACCGTCGACGCGGCTCAGCCAACGCTTCCACGGCGTTTGATAGCGGTAAGCCGAGACATCGCCGGTGATGTCGCTGCCGACGATGCGGCCGGACATCGCGTGGATCAACGTCCTGGCATGGCTGTCCAGCAAGCGGCCCTGGTCCCAGTTGGTGCGAACGACGTCCGCGCTGAAGACATCCTTGTCGACCGAGAGATAGACCGGGTCGGCAGAGCGCTGCACGACGTCGCCGAACGTCTCCACGAGTTCGTCCGGCGTCGCAAACGCGCGCACGGCGTGGCCAAGTCCAGCCAGGCGGGACCATCCTGTGCCGACACCCATGCACCAGTACGTGAGACGGCCGGCGTAGAGGTTTGCGAGCCGATTCTCCCAAGCATGCGCCCAGCTGAGATCCGTCGACGTGATGCCGACGACGTGAACATGCGACACGCCGGGGAGTGACGCCACGGACGTCACCCACGAGCCGCAGTGGATTCCCATCGGAAACCGCATGTTGTCCGGATGGTTGTCCAGCACGATCACCTCGACGGGCTCGGCCCGCACCAGCAGCTGGCGCGCGATCAGCAAAGCGCTCAGGTGATGGAAGTCGCCGCTGCCAAGGAGCACGGTGCCGTGCACGGACGCCGGTGGCAGTCGCTCTTCCAGGTTCGAGCCAAAGTGCTCGAGCACGCGTAAGCTGCATCCGAAGCGCAGACGCTCCTGCCAGTCGGTCAGCGCGACGCGATGCTCGTTCGGGAGCGGGCCGACGGATCCGTCGAGGTCGAGGACAACAGGTCTCAACGTCGTGCCGCGAGCCGCCGTCGATCGCCCTCGAGACTCCCGCCGAAGCGACGTACCGCGGAACGGAGCATTGCATGACGGGAATAGACGGCGTGGCGCGTGAAAGTGAACGTCGCACCCAGCTGTGCCTTGACCTCCGGGTCGCTCCAGCCCGCGATGTAGTGGCTGAGTCCCGCCTGGATCGCGAACTCCAGATTGACGATCCAGCTTACGAAATAGAGGTTGAGCTCCTGGGCCGCCGGATAGGCGAAGCCGATGTACTTGTCGACAAGCTTGTCGCCAACGACGAAGCACAGATTCCACCCTACGAGCGGTGCGCCCGCACCGCGCCGCCGGTACTCGAAGACCACGCCGCCGCTCGAGGGGTCGCGCAGGGTGGCGGCGAAGAAGTCTCGCGTCAACAGATCGAACTGGGTCTTGCTCTGCGCGAACACCGACCGGTAGAGCGCGACGTACCGGTCGACCGTCCCCGCGTCGAGGAAGCACGGGTCACCGGTCGACCGCCGAACGACTTCCATCTCGTCCAGGCTGCGCATCTTGCGGCGCATGTCCCGCCGCCGAGACTTGGACAAGCCGCCGAGATAGGTCGACACGTTGGAAAACTCGATGGGAACGTACGCCAGCGCCTGACCTTCGAGCAGAAAGAAGCCCTGCCGCTCGCACGCCTGCGCGAGTTCACGCGCAACCCGGTTCTCGGCATCGCTCAGAAGAGTCGAGTCCTCCGGCAAGTCCTTGACGATCAGGAAGGGATACCGGTCACTCCACGCCTCCTGCCAGCGACGCGGCAATGCGTCGACGTCTGCTCCACGAGGCATGACGACGTACTCCGACACGGTGGTCCCCACGAAAGCTACGCGAGGTTGCAACAGTCCGGCCCAGTGGCGATACAGCGGCAGGGTCTGCACACGTCTGCGCAAGCTCTCGTCGGCGGTGGTCAGGAGGTCGAACGGTGCTGCAAAGGCCGGCTGCCCGGTGCTCGCCGTGTCGAGGATCTCGAATCCCTCCGGCGGATGTGCCAAGAAGGCATCGATCAGTGAGGTTGGCTCGAGCTGGTTGGCAAACGGAAGAGCGTAGGCGGTGTTCGCAACCGTGGGGCAGTCCTCGAGACACTGAGCAGTCTCGGCCCCGATCAATTGCTGTTGCTCATCGTCCAATAGCTGCATCGCCGTGACGACGATAGTATCCCGGTGTACATCGAGCAGACGAGGCGCCTCCAACTCCCGAGCGGTACCGCATGTTCAGCGCCGACATCACGCCTCTCGCAGCCTCGCTCTGGGTGGCCAACAGTCTTCTCGACACCGTCGGCCAGCTGTCCCTCAAGCGCGCCGCGGTCGAGCACAACGACGTCGCCGAGCGCATTCGATGGCAACGCATGGCGCAGGCGCCGTGGCTCTGGCTGGGGCTCGGGTGCTTCGCCGTCGAGTTCTTCGCGTGGCTGGCGTTTCTGTCGCTGGTGCCGCTGTCGACCGGAGTGCTCCTGGGGACGGTGAACATCGTGGCCATCATGATTGCGGGGCGCTTCGCCTTCCAAGAGGCATTCACTCCGCTGCGGGTGACGGGAATGCTCCTGATTTCGACTGGCGTGTTGCTGGTGGGACTGGCGTGAGCATACCCGCGGGTCGTTCCGGCCGGTCGTACATGCTCGGCTTCCTGGTGCTGATGGTGTTCGACGCCGCCGCACAGATCAGCGTCAAGTTGGCGGGGACGCAGGCACTGCCGCTCGAACTGAGCCTTGATTGGATCCTTCGCTTGGCCACGCATCCCTGGGTCTACGTGGCGATCGCCAGCTACCTTGGAGCGTTCTTCACGTGGATGACCATCTTGAAGCACGCACCGATCGGCCCGGCCTTTGCCGCGTCGCACCTCGAAATCGTTGTCGTCCTGATCCTGTCGCATTCTCTGCTGGGCGAGCACATCGGCGCAATCCAGCTCGTGGGGAGCACCCTGATTCTGGGCGGCATCGTGTGCCTGGGCATCAGCGAATCGCGCTCGCCGGCGATCGCATGACTGAACGAGGTGACCCTGTCCCCGTTTCCGCACAGTGCAGTAACAAGGACCGCCGGCATGATTCAAGGCCTTCGCAGCCAGGAGCATGTCGTTAGGAAGAGCAAGTTCAGCGACGACCGGATCGCCTTGGCGCGTAAGTGTGCTCCGGTTCAATCAGTACAGGCGAAGCTCTCGGCAATGCCGTTGCTCTGCGGGCTGCAGACGGGCGTGTCGATCGGCGCCAGGCCGAACGAGCGGGCGATGCGCCGCGTGTCGTGCGCGATGTAGGCGCCACCGTTGTCCGAGAGGAACTCCGCCGTGCGCCCTGGAGAACGGGCCAAAGCGGGGGCTAGGCAGGTTCGGGCATGAGGAAGGCGTCCCAACTGGGACCGTGTGCCGGGATTGGGGTCCGAAGCGGAATCGGCACGTTCCTGGGCTTGAGCTCTCCGTTGATTTCTTGGATCCGCACCTGCGCCAGGAGATGAGCGCGATGACCCCCGAGCCTGCCCTCTTTGCGCAGCGATTGAAGCACCGCGATCGAGTGACACGGCTGCTCGACGATGCCTTGATGCAGGCACGGAAGTGCGTCCGTTTACCAGCGACCCGTGCGAGCGCCCGGAACCAGGCGTGTGACTGAAGCGAAAGCGTACTGACGCTGCCCTGTCCAGGATTGCCGCTCAAGGCTGCAGCACAGCGCGGCCACGGATCGTGCCACTGCGCAGCTCGGACAGGGCCTCGTTGACTTCTGCCAGCGGGCGAGGCGTCACCGCCATGGCTGGCAGCTTGCCCT
>JBDTJD010000110.1:0-4457 GCA_039935975.1 Caldimonas sp. | reverse complement strand
AGGGCGAGGTTGCGCGCGCTGCGCAGCAAGCGCTGGCGGCCGAGCGCCTCGGCGTGGCGCCCGCCGCGGGCGATCAGCGCATCGCGCAGCGCCCCGACGTCGGTGCCGGCGTCGACCTCGGCGGATTCGCCGGCGCCGAGCGCCTCCCGCACGGATGCGAAATAGCGGACGGCGACCTTCATCCGAGGAGCTCCCGAAACGACCGGTAGCTCACCGTGTCGCCGGGCGCGATCGTCTTGCCGCCCGGGTTGTCGACCAGGCCGTCGCCCCAGATCGTCGAGGTGAGGACGTTCGAGCCCTGGTGCGCGAACAGGTCGAGGCCGCCGGCGCCGTTGTGGCGCACGCGCAGGAACTCGCGTCGCCGGTCCGCCTTTGGCCAGGCGAAGTCGGCGCGCATCGGCATCGCCGCCGGCGCGGCGGGGCTCGCGCCCTGCAGGCGCAGCAGCACCGGCCGCACGACCACCAGGAAGGTGACGAACGAAGACACCGGGTTGCCCGGCAGGCCGACGAACCAGGCCGAACTGCCATCGCGGCGAAAGACCTCGCCGAAGGCGAGCGGCTTGCCCGGCTTCATCGCGATCTGCCAGAGATCGAGTCGACCCTCTCGCTCGACGGCGGGCTTGAGATGATCTTCCTCGCCGACCGAGACGCCGCCGCAGGTGACGATGAGGTCGGCCGACTCGGCGGCGCGCCGGAGTGCATCGCGGGTCGCGTCGAGGCGGTCGGGCACGATGCCGAGGTCTTCGTGGACGCCGCCGAGCGACTCGATCAGGGCGCGCAGGGTGAAGCGGTTCGAGTTGTAGATCGCGCCGGGCTTGAGCGGCTCGCCCGGCATGGCGAGCTCGTCGCCGGTGGAAAAGAGGGCGACGCGCGGCCGGCGCGCCACCGACAGCGTCGCCGCGCCGACCGAGGCTGCCATGCCGAGCGCCTGCGGCGCGAGGCGCCGGCCCGCCACCAGCACGACGGCGTCGCGCGCGACGTCCTCACCGCGCCTTCGCACCCATTCGCCGGGCGCCGGCAGGGAGTCGATGCGCACGCCGGCCTCCACGACGGTGCAATGCTCCTGCATCACGATCGCGTCGGCGCCGGGCGGTATTTGGGCGCCGGTGAAGATCCGCGCCGCCGTGCCGGCGTCGAGCGGCGAACCGACGACCCCGGCCGGGATGCGCTGGCTGACCGGCAGAACGACACCCGGCGCGGGCAGGTCGCCAAGGCGGACCGCATAGCCGTCCATCGCGCTGTTGTCGGCCGGCGGCACGTCGATCAGCGAGCGCACGTCGGCGGCGAGGACGCGACCGAGCGCATCGAAGGTGGAAACCTGCTCGGCCGACGCCGAGGCAGGCGCAGCGACCCGCGCGAGGATGCGGTCGACGGCCTCGTCGACGCTGATCATCGCGGGCCGGGCATTCGGGTCGGTGCTCATCGTTCAGTCATTTTCGGCGATGAAGGCCTTCAGCCGCTCGACGTCGACCGGCATCGTCGTGCCGCGGCGCGGCAGATCCTCGAGCCCGTCGAGACGCGTCGGGCGCGGCGCATCGCGGCCGATCGCCTCGCGGACCGTGACGTTGAACTTGGCGGCGAGCGCGGTCTCCAGGACGACCATCGGCGTGCCCGCCCGCGCGCGATCGCGGCCGACCTTGAGCGCGTCCGCGGTGTGCGGATCGATGATCTCTCCGAAGCGCCGTTCGACGTCGCGGATCGTCGCCAGCCGGTCGGCGGCGACGCTCGAGCCGCTCACCAGGCCGAAGCCCGCGACGCGCGACCGATCGTCGGCATCGAGCGCGAACGAGCGCTCGGTCTCGACGGCGGCGAAGAGCCGACGCGTGCGCGCGGCGTCGCGCCCGAGGGCATCGAAGACGAAGCGCTCGAAGTTCGAGGCCTTCGAGATGTCCATCGACGGGCTCGAGGTC
Source organism: Caldimonas sp. (assembly GCA_039935975.1). Classification (GTDB taxonomy): domain Bacteria; phylum Pseudomonadota; class Gammaproteobacteria; order Burkholderiales; family Burkholderiaceae_C; genus Schlegelella_A. The sequence goes on along the minus strand of JBDTJD010000110.1, from coordinate 2,547 downwards.
TCGTGCGTCTCGGCGGCGCCGCGCACCCGATAGACGCCCGTGCGGAAGAACTCGTCCAGGACGTCGTTCTCGTTGGTCGCCAGCACGAGACGACCGATCGGCAGGCCCATCGATCGCGCGACGTGGCCGGCGCAGATGTTGCCGAAGTTGCCGGTCGGCACGGCGAAGTCGACGACATCGTCGTCGCGCGCCGTCGCCTGGAAGTACCCGGCGAAGTAGTACACGACCTGAGCCAGCAGACGGGCCCAGTTGATCGAGTTGACGGTGCCGATCGCGTGGCGACGCTTGAAGTCGAGGTCGGCCGAGACCGCCTTGACGAGATCCTGGCAATCGTCGAAGACGCCGTCGACGGCGATGTTGTGGATGTTCGGCTCCTGCAGGCTGAACATCTGCGCCTGCTGGAACGGGCTCATCCGGCCGAGCGGCGACAGCATGAAGACCTGGACGCCGCGCTTGCCCTTCAGGGCGTACTCGGCGGCGCTGCCGGTGTCGCCCGATGTCGCGCCCAGGACGTTGAGCCGGCCGCCGCGGCGCGCGAGCTCGTACTCGAAGGCCTGGCCGACGAACTGCATCGCGATGTCCTTGAACGCGAGCGTCGGGCCGTTCGACAGGCCGAGCACGAAGACGCCCGGCTCGAGCGGCCGCAGCGGCACGATGCGCGCGTCGCCGAACACGTCGGCGCGGTAGGTTCGCAGCAGCATCGCGCGCAGGTCGTCGGCCGGGACGTCGTCGATGAAGCGCGACAGCACCGCGAAGGCGAGCTCGGGATACGAGAGCTTGCGCCACGTAGCGAGCGTCGCCGCGTCGACGGGCGGGTAGCGCTCGGGAACGTAGAGGCCGCCGTCGGGCGCGAGCCCTTCGAGCAGGATCGCCGCGAACCCGGCGCCGACGGCCTCGCCGCGCGTGCTGATGTACTTCATGGCCGCGCCGGTCGAACCCCGCGCGCCGTCACGCCAGATCTTCCTTGCGGATGCGCACGATCTCCGCCAGCACCGTCGGCAGCGCCTGCATCTGCGCGAGCGCGCCCGTCATCTGCCCTTCGACGGTGTCGTGGGTGAGGATGATCACGTCGGTGCGCGCTTCGCCCACGCCGGCCGCGTTCGGCCGCTGCAGCAGGGCGTCGATCGAGATCCCGTGGCCGGCCAGGATGCCGGTGATGCGCGCGAGCACGCCGGTCTCGTCAGCAACCTGCAGGCGAAGATAGAAGGACGTGACGACTGCGTCGATCGGCAGCACCGCAAGGTTCTGCATGGCTGCCGGCTGGAACGCCAGGTGCGGGACGCGGTGGTCCGGGTCGGCGGTGGCCAGACGTGCGATGTCGACGAGGTCGGCGATCACTGCCGAGGCAGTCGGCTCGGCGCCCGCGCCCTTGCCGTAGTAGAGCGTCGTGCCGACGGCATCGCCGTGCACCACGACGGCGTTCATCGCCCCCTCGACGTTGGCGATCAGGCGCCGCGCCGGAACCAGGGTCGGGTGAACGCGCAGCTCGATCCCGTCGGCGGCGCCGGCCACGCCCTCGCGCCGCTTGGTGATGGCGAGCAGCTTGATCCGGTAGCCGAGCTGCTCGGCGTATGCGATATCGGCGCCCTGAAGCTCGCCGATGCCCTCGACGTAGGCCTTGTCGAACTGCACGGGCACGCCGAAGGCGATCGCGCTGACGATCGTCGCCTTGTGCGCCGCGTCGATGCCGGCGATGTCGAAGGTGGGATCGGCCTCTGCATAGCCCAGACGCTGCGCGTCGGCAAGCGCGCTCGAGAAGTCGATGCGCTTCTCGCGCATCTCCGAGAGGATGTAGTTCGTCGTGCCGTTGATGATTCCGGCGATCCACTCGATGCGGTTGGCCGTGAGTCCTTCGCGCAGCGCCTTGATGATCGGGATGCCGCCCGCGACGGCCGCTTCGAAGGCGACGACGACGCCGCGCTTCCTCGCGGCCGCGAAGATCTCGGTGCCGTGGACGGCGAGCAACGCCTTGTTGGCGGTGACGACATGCTTGCCCGACGCGATCGCCTCGAGCACCAGCTCGCGCGCGACGCCGGTGCCGCCGACAAGCTCGATCACGGCGTCGAGGTCGTTTCGCGCGATCAGGGCGCGGGCGTCGTCGCCGACCTCGGCGCGGCCCTGGGCGACCGCGCTCGCGCGCTCGAGATCGAGGTCGGCGACGTGCGTGATCCTGATCTCGCGCCCGGCCCGGCGCTTGATCTCGTCCTGGTTCCGGCCCAGCACGGCGAAGGTGCCGCCACCGACGACGCCGGCGCCCAGCAGGCCGACCCGGAAGGGCTCCATCTCAGCCGACGGCGAGCGCCGCCGGGCGCACGGTCGAGTGGCGTGCGCGGTAGTTCGCGAGGAAGGTCGCGATCCGACCCATCGCCTCGGCCAGGTCGTCGGAGTTGGGCAGGAAGACAACCCGGAAGTGATCCGGGCGCGGCCAGTTGAAGCCGGTGCCCTGGACGATCAGCACCTTCTGCTCGGCGAGCAGCTCGTAGGCGAACTGCTGGTCGTCCTCGATCGGGTACAGCTTCGGATCGAGCTTCGGGAACATGTAGAGCG
>JBDTJD010000109.1:0-3377 GCA_039935975.1 Caldimonas sp. | reverse complement strand
CGCCTGCGCCGGCGCGTGCTCGGGCTCGACAAGCTGCTGTACTGCGACATCAAGGCGCCGCTCGATCCCGGCTACGCACCGGCGACGACCTTCGACGACACGGCCAAGCTGCTGGAGGAAGCGCTCGCGCCCCTCGGCAGCGAGTACGTGGCGCTGGTGCGCAGCGCGTTCCGGCGCCGCTGGATCGACCGCGCCGACAACGCCGGCAAGGCGTCGGGGGCGTTCTGCGCGACGCCCTACGGCGTCCATTCCTACATCCTGATGACGTGGACGGACTCGATGCGCGACGCGTTCACGCTCGCCCACGAGCTGGGCCACGCGGGGCACTTCATGATGGCGGGACAGCATCAGCGCCGCGCCAACACCGACCCGGCGATGCCCTTCGTGGAGGCGCCGTCGATCATGAACGAGGTGCTGCTGGCCCGCCACGTCCTGGCCCGCACCACCGACCCGCGCAAGCGCCGCTGGGTGCTGGCCCAGGTGCTCGGCACCTACCACCACAACTTCGTCACCCACCTGCTCGAGGCCGAGCTGCAGCGCCAGGTCTACCGGCTCGCCGAAGGCGGGCAGCCGGTCACCGCGGCGCTCCTCAACGAGAAGAAGCGCGCCATCCTGCAGGGCTTCTGGGGCGACACCGTCGAGATCGACGAAGGCGCCGCGATGACCTGGATGCGCCAGCCGCACTACTACATGGGCCTGTACCCGTACACCTATTCGGTCGGTCTGGTTGCCGCCACCGCTCTGGGCGAGAAGTCGAACCGCGAGGGGGACGCGGTGTTGTCGCAATGGCTGGGCGTGCTGCGCGCCGGTGGCACGCTGCCGCCGCTCGATTTGATGCAGCAGGTCGGCATCGATCTGTCGTCGCCGCAGCCGATCCGGGATGCGGTGGCTTATGTCGGGCGGATGATCGAGGAGCTGGAAGGCAGCTTCTGAACGTGGCAGGCTATGGCAAGCCTGCCTTCTTCCACTCCGGCAGAAGACGATCGTGGTAGTACTTCAAGAATGCCGGCGGACTTCCCGGTGACGGAGCCTTGCTTTCAATCCCCTTGACGCCTCGCGCGGATGCGCGTTTTCGGTACTCGGCAACATAGCGCGAGGCGTTCCGCGTGTCGCCCTTGTTGGAATACGCCATGGCGAGCCCCGAGTAGGTGTCCAACGTCTCCGAATTCAGGTCGACCGTCTTGAGCAGCCAATCGATCGCGGCATCGTTATCCCCCAATTCCAGGTAAGCGTTGCCGAGGTTGCCGAAAACGGTTTCCTTTCCCTTGGGGTATAGGGACAAGGCTTGCTTGAGCAACGGTATGGCACGTTCCGGTTCACCCATCGACCGATAGAAGAGTGCAAAGTTGTTGTAAAGCGCTGGATTCCTCGGGTTCTTGGCAAGTGCCGCCTCGAAGGCGCGGCGCGCACCGTCGAAATCGTCGTGTTCCATGGCGTAGATGGAAAGCGGCCCCTCGAATACGAGACCCGGGTCGATCGCTTTGACCCTCAGCGCCAGGTCTCTCGCATCCGTGATCTGCTTGTCCCTGGCTGGGTCCGAGCTGTCCAACCACGTGGCGTGCACCGCGAGCGTCGACGCCAAGCGGACCATCGCAATGACGTTGTTTGGCTCCAGGGACAGCGCTTCGCGGTTCAGCCGCTCCGATTCTCGGAAGTTCTCGATCGACTGCGGCTGAAAACCCAAGGCTCGCGCGCGCAGCATCAGATCGACGACCTGGGGCGCGCTTTTCCGCATCTCGCTCTCTCGGGCGGCGACGATCACCATGCGCTGGCCGATGCTGTTGCCGACGAGCACGGTTACCCGGTCTTGAAGTGCAAAGAGGTTCGCCAGATCGCCGCTGAACGTTTCATCCCACAACTGTGCGCCGGTCTTCGAGTCCACCAACTGGGCGGTGACCCGTACGTCCTGGCCACTCGTCTGCACACTTCCACCGAGCACGAACCGGACCGCGGCGTCCTTCGCGACCTGCTGCACCGTCAACCCCTTCCCTCGGTACGTGAGGGCGGTCGTCGCCGGCACGACGAAGGTCTCTCGGATGCGCGACAAGTCGGCGGTGATGCTGATGGTCAGAGCGTCGGCGATGTAGGCCTTTTTCTCGTCGCCGGTCTGGTTGGTGAATGGTAGAACCAGGATTGAAAGCGGCGCCGCTGGCGAAGCCGCGCGGGCGGCCTCATCGGAAGACGCCGGCCACCCCTTGGCGCCGAAATATGCGGCGAGCGCGATCGCCGCCACGACCGCCAACATGACCAGAACGTTGCGGCTCTCGACAGGCCACTGCCACCATCGCCGTCTCGAAGGCGCTGCAGCAGCAGAAAGCCGCTGGCCGTCCTGGCCAGGTCCAGCCGCGACCAGGCGGTGGGCGCGAATAGGCTCGGCAATATTCTTCAGCGAGTGATCCCCGAGGTTCTCGAAATACGCCGCCACCTTGCCGCCGACCGCAAGCCGAATCGACTCGGATGCGACGATCCCGCCTGCGGGCGCAGCACCCTGAAGCCTGGCCGCCACGTTGACGCCGTCACCGTACACGGAGCCATCGGACTTCTGCACCACGTCGCCCAGATGCAGGCCAACGCGAAAGCGCAAGCGGCGGTCTTCTGCGATGGCGTCCGCGCACGTCTCCAGTTCGTGCTGAATGGCCAACGCGGCTGCGGCCGCGCCAGCGGCTGTCTTGAAGATCGCCAGCACCGAATCGCCCGCGGTGTCGACGACTCGGCCGTCATGGGTAAGGCTGAGCGTCCGAAAGGTTCTCCGGGCGGTCTCGAGCGCGTCGATCGTTCCTTGAGCGTCGACCGACATCAGGCGCGAGTACGCGACGGCATCCGCGGCGAGGATGGCGGCAAGTCGGTGACGATTCTCTTCGGGCTTCACTGCCCAATTTTGAACGAGTGCGGCGTCATGGCCAGACCTGTCTAGCGACTGACAGCGACGTTGGCGCAACAAGCAGGGCTTCGGCTTCCACAACGGCCGGTCGTCGGACTCCGCTGTGGCGAGGCCCTGTCGCTCGAAGCACCGTCAATTGGTGCGGGCCAGGAGGTGACGGGCCGCAACGCTGGCGCCGCTTGACCGATGCGCCAGCTCGACATCGACCCGGCGTCGGCGCAGCCGATCCGAGAGGCGGTGGCTTATGTCGGGCGGATGATCGAGGAGCTGGAAGCCGGCTTCTGACCGAGCTGCACCTCGCGGCGGAGCTCCGGAAACACCTTGCCGACCTTGCCGAGCACGTAGTCGCCGTAGGTGCCTTCGAAAGCGTGCACGCTCGCGCCGTCCCAGCGCGTGGCGTGGTCGTCGGTGGCGGCGCTGCGGATCGGCTCGATGCACACGTCGAAGTCGGGGTCGAAGAAGAGCGGAAACGAGAGCCGGTCGCGGCCGCTGGTGT
>JBDTJD010000108.1:0-7349 GCA_039935975.1 Caldimonas sp. | reverse complement strand
AGGCCTACGACATCTGGCGAAACGAGATCGGCTTGCCGGCCGAGCGCATCGTGCGGATCGGCGACAACAAGGGCGCGCGTTTCGCCTCCGACAACTTCTGGATGATGGGCGACACCGGCCCCTGCGGGCCGTGCAGCGAGATCTTCTACGACCACGGCCCGGAGATCGCGGGTGGCCCGCCGGGTTCGCCCGACGAGGACGGCGACCGCTACATCGAGATCTGGAACAACGTGTTCATGCAGTTCAACCGCGACGACGCGGGTGTCATGCACACGCTGCCCAAGCCGAGCGTCGACACCGGCATGGGCCTCGAGCGGCTCACCGCGGTGTTGCAGCACGTGCACTCGAACTACGAGATCGACCTGTTCGTCAACCTGCTCGCGGCGGCCAAGCGCGAAGTGGATACGGCGGGTGCGAAGGACTGCGACAAGGATTCGCCCTCGCTCAAGGTGATCGTCGACCACATCCGCGCCTGCAGCTTCACCGTCGGCGACGGCGTGATGCCGGGCAACGAAGGCCGCGGCTACGTGCTGCGCCGGATCGCCCGGCGCGCGATCCGCCACGGCTACAAGCTGGGCGCGCGCCGCCCGTTCTTCCACCAGCTCGTCGCGACGGTGGTCGCCGAGATGGGCGACGCCTATCCCGACCTGCGCCGCCAGCAGGAGCGCGTCACCGCGGTCCTGAAGCAGGAAGAGGAGCAGTTCTTCCGGACCATCGCCAACGGCATGGAGATCCTCGAGAGCGCGCTCGCGGCGCTTGCGCCGGGCCGGCCGCTGCCGGGCGACGTTGCCTTCAAGCTGCACGACACCTTCGGCTTTCCGGTCGACCTCACTGCCGACGTCTGCCGCGAGCGCGGCGTCACGGTGGACACCTCGCGCTTCGAGACCCTGCTCGACGAGCAGCGCCAGCGCGCGCGCGCGTCGGCGAAGTTCAAGATGGCGCAGGGACTCGAGTACGGCGGCGGCGCGTCGACCTTCCACGGCTACGAGACGCTCAGCCACGAGGCCGCGAAAGTCACCGCGATCTATGTCGACGGCGCGGCGGTCAGCACGGCGAATGCCGGCGACGTCGCCGTCGTCGTGCTCGATCACACGCCGTTCTACGCCGAAAGCGGCGGCCAGGTCGGCGACACCGGCGAGCTGCGCAACGCGGCGGCGCGGATGATCGTCGAGGACACCATCAGGGTGCAGGCGGCAGTGCCCGGCCACCAGGGCCGCGTCGTCGAGGGATCGATCTCGGTCGGCGACCTCGTCGACACGAAGGTCGACGCCGTGCGGCGCGCGAAGACGATGCGCAACCACTCGTCGACCCACCTGATGCACAAGGCGCTGCGCGAGGTCCTGGGCGAGCACGTGCAGCAGAAGGGCTCGCTCGTCGACGCCGACAAGACGCGCTTCGACTTCGCCCACAACGCGCCGCTCACTGACGGGCAGATCCGGCGCGTCGAGGAGCTCGTCAACGCCGAGATCCTCGAGAACCACAGCACCTCCGCCCGCGTCATGCCCATCGACGATGCGCAAAAGCTCGGCGCGATGATGCTGTTCGGCGAGAAGTACGGCGACGAGGTGCGCGTGCTCGACATCGGCACCAGCCGTGAGCTTTGCGGCGGCACGCACGTCGAGCGCACCGGCGACATCGGCCTCTTCAAGATCGTCGCCGAGAGCGGCGTCGCGGCCGGCGTGCGCCGGGTCGAGGCGGTCACCGGCGACAACGCGCTCCACTACCTGCAGTCGCTCGAGTCGACGATGCAGCGGCTCGCCGGCGAGCTGCGCTCGGCGCCCGACGAGGTGCCGGCGCGCGTCGGCCAGGTGCTCGAACATGTGCGCGCGCTCGAGAAGGAGCTCGCGGCGCTGAAGGGCCGGCTCGCGTCCGCGCAGGGCGACGATCTCGTCCTGCGCGCGGTCGACGTCAAGGGCCTCAAGGTGCTCGCTGCGCGCCTCGACGGCGCCGACGCAAGGACCCTGCGCGAGACACTCGACAAGCTCAAGGACAAGCTCAAGACCGGGGTGGTCGTGCTCGCCGCGGTCGAGGGCGGCAAGGTCCAGATCGCGGCCGGCGTCACTGCCGACAGCACCGGCCGCATCAAGGCCGGCGAGCTCGCCAACTTCGTCGCCGGCCAGGTCGGCGGCAAGGGCGGCGGCAAGGCCGACATGGCGATGGCCGGTGGCACCGATCCGTCGCGTCTCGGTGCAGCGCTCGACTCGGTCGCGGGGTGGATCGGGGAGCACGCATGAGCGCCGCCGCGCGGCCTCGCTTCGACCCGTCGATGGACGTGCTCTTCCTCGAGGGGCTGGAGGTGCCTTGCCGTGTCGGCTGCAGCGAGCCGGAGCGGGCGACACCGCAATCGCTTCGCGTCGAGATGCAACTCTACTGCCCGTCGCTGCGCGACGCCGGCATCGCCGACGACCTCGAGCGCACGGTCGACTACCGCCTCGCCTACGACCTCATCGACGCCGTGCAGGGCCGCGAGTTCCTGCTGATCGAGCGCGTCGCCGAGACGCTTGCCGAAGTCGTCCTGAAGAACCCTCTGGTCGACCACGTCACCGTCAGCGTGAAGAAGCGGCCGCCCGTGCAGGGCCTCGAATGGGCCGGCGTGCAGATCACACGCGGTCGTTAGTCCGAAGGGGCAGAGGTGAAGGTCGTCACCAACACCGCGGTCTCGCTCGACGGCCGCATCAACACCCGTGAGCGCCGCTTCACCTTCTTCGGCAGCGCGCGCGACCATGCTCGGATGAGCCGGCTGCGCGCCGGCGCCGACGCGGTGCTGGTCGGCGGCGCGACCTTTCGCAACTGGCCGCATCCGTCTCTGCCTGATGCCGGCGATCGCAGCGAGCTGAAGGCGCCGGTCTGGAACGTCGTCGTCACGGGCTCGCTCGACGTGCCCCTCACGCCCGAGTTCCTCGCCGAGCGCGCTGTCCGGCCACTCTTCGTGACCCGCGCCGTGTCGGTCCCCGGCGGTTTCCCGGCCGAGGTCGAGGCTTGGCCGGGCGAGGGCGATCCACCAGTTGCGTGGATCGTCGAGCGCCTGCGCGCGCGCGGCATCGAGCGACTCCTCGTCGAGGCCGGCGGCGCGCTGCTGTTCCAGTTCCTCGCCGCCGACGCGGTCGACGAGATGCACCTGACGCTGTGCCCGATCGTGGTCGGCGGAGACGCACCGTCGCTCGTCGACGGCGCCGGCTTCGACCGCGCCAACGTGCGCCGCCTGACGCTCGTCGCCAGCGAGGTCGAGGGCGACGAGGTCTTCCTCCACTACCGCAACCTGCGGCAGGGAGGCCCCGAATGACGATCACGGTCCGGCGCGCGCGGGTCGACGACGCCGCTGCCATCGCGTCTCTCATGGACGACCCCGCCGTCTACGCCGGCCTGATGCAGATGCCCTACGCCAGCGTCGAGGCCCATCGCACGCGACTCGTCGACTTCCTCGCTCCCGGCAAGGTGGATCTGCTGCTGGTCGCCGAGCGGGACGGTGACGTGGTCGGATCCTCGGGCATGCATCCGGTCGGCCCGGCCCTGAGGCGCCGCCATGTCGTGTCGATCGGCATCTCGGTCCGGCCCGAGGCGCAGCGCCAGGGCGTCGGCAGCGCGCTGATGGAGGCGATGTGCGACTACGCCGATCGCTGGATGGGCGTCCTTCGGATGGAACTCACCGTCTATACCGACAACGCGGCGGCGATCGCGCTCTATCGCAAGTTCGGCTTCGAGCCGGAAGGCCGGCACCGCGGCTACGCGCTGCGCGAGGGCCGGTATGTCGACGCGCTGTCGATGGCGCGCATCCATCCGGATCCGCCGACGATCGCGCCGGCCGCGCCATGAGGTGGCTCGCCCGCGTCGCCGGCGCGATCGCGGCGCTGTCGATGGCGGTTGCGGCGTCGGCCCAGGAGCACGTCTCGTTCCCGAGCCTCGATGGCGCCGGCAACGCACCGGTGGTCCTCACCGGCGTGTTCTTCGCCGCACCCGTGCCGTCAGCGATCCCGGGGCCTGCCATCGCCATGTTCCACGGCTGCGGTGGTGCCTGGGACAAGCGCGGGGCGCTCACCGCGCGCATGCGCGAGTACGCAGCGCTCTTCAACGGTCTGGGCCTGCATGTGCTGGTCGTCGATTCGCTCACGCCGCGCTACGAGAAGGAGCTCTGCACGCAGCGCACGGCCAAGCGTCGGGTCACGCAGTCGAGCCGTCGTCTCGACGCGCTCGGCGCCGTCGAGTACCTCGCCCAGCGCCAGGACGTCGACCCGAAGCGGATCGGCCTGATCGGCTGGTCGAACGGCGGCAGCACGGTGCTTGCGGCCACCAACCTGCGCCATCACGACGTGGCCTCCGCGCTGACCCGTCCGGCCTTCGCGATCGCCTTCTATCCCGGCTGCGAGGCCGACCTGAAGCGCGGCTATGTGCCCTCGACGCCGCTTCTGATGCTCGTCGGCCAACTGGACGACTGGACTGCGCCCGCGCCGTGCGCCGCACTGGCTCGCAGCGCCGGCGAGCCGCGGCCCGAGATCGTCACCTACCCGGGTGCATGGCACGGCTTCGACTCGGACGGGCCGGTGCGCCTGCGCAAGGACGTGCCGAACGGGGTCCATCCGGGTCAGGGCGTTCACGTCGGCGGCAATCCGGCCGCGCGGCAGGCATCGCGCGATCGCGTCGTGCGTTTTCTCGCCGAGCACTGAGCTCAGGCGGGCGCGGCCCAGAACACCGCGAATCCGCCGTGCTCGTCGGTCCAGTGGCGACTGGCGGGAAAGCCCGCTTCGCCGAGCAGGGCGGCGAAGTCCTCGACCGTGTACTTGCACGAGTTCTCGGTGTGGATGCGCTCGCCGGCTTCGAAGGACCGGCTGCCGCCGTCCCAGCTCACGGTGAGCGCCTCACGGGCCTCGAGGTGCATCTCGATGCGCGACGCAGCGGCGTCGAAGAACGCGACGTGGCGCCACTGACGCGGATCGAAATCGCTGCCGATGAGCCGGTTGAGGTGCCGCAGCACGTTGCGATTGAACGCGGCGGTGACGCCGAGGGCATCGTCGTAGGCCGCTTCGAGGATCTCGCGCGGCTTGACCAGGTCGACGCCGATGAGGAGGCCGCCGCCTGCTGACCGCTGGCGCAGCCGGGCCAGGAAGGACCGCGCCTCGTCGCGGGTGAAGTTGCCGATGCTCGAGCCCGGGTAGAAGAAGACGGGGCGCGCGCCGTCGAGCAGGTCGGCGGGAATGTCGAGCGTGCTCGCGAAATCCTGGCCGAGGCCGACCATCGCGATCTGCGGATGCTCGCGCTGCAACTGGCGCAGCGCGTCGCGCAGGAACTCGACCGAGATGTCGACCGCGATGTAGCGCGTCGGCTCGAGCAAGGGAAAGAGCGACGCCGCCTTGACGCAGTTGCCGGCGCCCAGGTCGACGAGCGCCATCCCCGCGCCGATCGAGGCGGCGATCGCTGTGCCGTGGGCGCTGAAGATCGCCGCTTCGGTGCGCGTCGGGTAGTACTCGTCGAGCTCGGTGATCGCTTCGAAGAGGTGAGAGCCGAGCCGGTCGTAGAAGAGCTTGGGCGCGATGCTGGCGTGGCGCGCGGCGAGTGCGGCCCGGGTGGCGACGCGAGCGGCCTGGGCGTCTTCGAACCAGGTCTGGATGAAGCGCGGCGTCGGGGTCTGCATCGGGGCGGCCTGAAAGCGGTGGTGTCGGGGCGACGCTCCGCACCTTACCGCGGGATCGCCCAGAATTCGCGGCATGACCGGCAATCGCCGTACCGCGCCGATGCTCGCTGCGCCGCGCCCCGGGCACCGGCACGAGCGCCGCCGCGTCTTGAGGGGCCTCGCGGCGCTGCTCGCCGGCATCGTGCTCGACCGGGAGGGCGACGCGACCGTCGCCTGGACGCCGCGCGTCTTCCCGAGCACGGTGCTCGTCGGCCGCGACGGCCGGCCCGTGCAGATCGTCGTCGGCGAGCTCGACTGGGGCGGCGGCGAAGCGGATGCGCTGCTCGCCCCTCTGGTCGCGGAGTCGGCCCGAACTTGAAGCGACAGCCCTCGGACGAGCAGGGCGGGGGCGCTCGCCGATAATCCGCAGCTCCCGTGAATGCCCCTCAATTTCCTGCCGTGAACGAGCTCGCCGGCCGCCACATCGTGCTCGGCCTGTCGGGCGGGATCGCCTGCTACAAGGCCGCCGAGCTGACGAGGGCGCTGATCAAGTCGGGCGCGACCGTGCAGGTCGTGATGACCGAGGCGGCCGAACGGTTCATCACCGCCGTCACGCTGCAGGCGCTCTCCAATCGCACCGTCTTCACGAGCCAGTGGGACGCGCGCGAGCCGAACAACATGGCGCACATCAACCTCACGCGCGAGGCCGACGCCGTGCTGATCGCGCCGGCCAGCGCCGACTTCGTCGCCAAGCTGCTGCACGGCCGCGCCGACGACCTGCTCTCGCTGATGTGCCTGGCGCGCCCGATCGAGCGCTGCGCGCTTCTGGTCGCACCGGCGATGAACCGGGAGATGTGGTCGCACCCCGCGACGCAGCGCAACTTCGCGCAGCTCGCGGCCGACGGCGCGCACGTCCTGGGCCCCGGCAACGGCGACCAGGCCTGCGGCGAGTTCGGCGACGGCCGCATGCTCGAGCCGGACGAGCTGCTCGCCGAGGTGATCGCCTTCTTCCAGCCCAAGCTGCTCGCCGGCCGCCGCGTCCTCGTCACGGCCGGGCCGACGTTCGAGCCGATCGATCCGGTGCGTGGCCTCACCAACCGGTCGAGCGGCAAGATGGGCTTCGCGATCGCGCGTGCCGCGGCCGAGGCCGGCGCCGACGTGACCCTGATCGCGGGCCCGGTGGCCCTCGAGACGCCGCGCCACGTGCGCCGCGTCGACGTCGGCACGGCCGAGCAGATGCGTGTGGCGACGATGGCGGCGGCGTCCGCGTGCGACGTCTTCGTCGCGACGGCGGCGGTCGCCGACTGGCGCGTCGCCAAGGTCGCCGAGCACAAGGTCAAGAAGCAGGCCGGCCAGGGCGTCCCGTCGTTCGACCTGGTCGAGAACCCCGACATCCTGGCGGCGGTGGCGGCCCTGCCGTCACCTCCGTATTGCGTCGGCTTCGCGGCCGAGAGCGGCGACCTCCTCGCCAACGCGAGCGCGAAGCGGTTGAGGAAGAACGTGCCGCTGATCGTGGCCAACATCGGCCCGGCGACCTTCGGCGCCGACGACAACGCGCTGACGCTCGTCGACGAGCGCGGCGCGCGCGAGCTGGCGCGCGCCGGCAAGCTCGCGCTCGCGCGCCAGCTCGTGGCCGAGATCGCGAAGCGCATTGCAGCGCTTCCCGAGCGGGCCCGGGCGAAGCCATGACGCCGGTCGACGTCCGCATCCTCGACCCGCGCATGCGCGATCGCATGCCGGCCTA
>JBDTJD010000107.1:0-5981 GCA_039935975.1 Caldimonas sp. | reverse complement strand
TGGACGATCCCGGGCGCTATCGATGCGGGCTGATCGAGGAGCCGGCGAAGCACTTGCCGCGCTTGCTTCGTCGCTGGGCGCCGGTCGTGACCCGGATCGCACGTCGCTATGTGTCGGCGGGCTCGGGATGCGACAGCGACGTCCGGGGCGCGCGATATTCGAACGCCCAGAAGTAGTCCCACGCCGTGTACCTGGCGTCCGACCCGATGCCGCTCGCCACCAGCGCGTGCAGTTGCGCCTCGGACGGGAAGTTCTTCAGGACGAGGTGGGCCGAACCGTCGCCGAGCATGCGGGCCTGATACGAGTTGCCCGCTGCATCGCGCTGCGAGAGCGGCGTGGAGCTGCCCTCGACGAACAGGTTGTCGAGGAGGAGGACCCGGGCGCCGGGACGGACCGCGGCGTTCAGGCCGAGGAGAAACTCGCTCTGGCGATCGAGCGGCACGTGCGAGAACCAGAAGCCCGCGAAAGCGGCGGTGAAGCGGGAAGGTCGACGCGGCAGCGAATAGGCATCCCCGACCTCGAACTCGACCTTGCTTCCCTCGACCCGGGCGGCGGCAATGCGAAGCGTCTCCGGCGAGGAGTCGATCGCGAGAACCGACGAGGCCGTGGGCGCGAAGAACTGCGTCCAGTAACCGGTGCCGCACGCCACCTCGAGCACCTCCTCGCCGCGCAGTGTCGAGGCGACCCAAAGCTCGATCTTTCGCAGGTCGCTCTGCCGTTCCGGCTTGGCGTAGACGCGGTCGTATTCGCCGGCCCGCGCGGCGTAGTACGACTGCAGCGGCGAAAGAGGTTGCGGCACAGCGGCGCTGCGGGTCGTCTCAGCTACGAGCGCTGGAACAGGAACTCGCAACGGCGCTTGCCGATCCGCTGCCCGACGCCGGAAGTGGCTTCGAATCTGGCCCGCACGCGATAGACGTACAGCTTGCCGCGCTGGGCATGGTTGACCGCGTAGGCAGGGTTGTTGACCATCCCCTGCAGCGAGAGATCGGCCGTGCCGTCCGGGCCGACGGAGCCGCTCAGGAAATGCCAGCCCGGCTCGCCTTCCTTGCCGTGTGTCCCGCTCAGGACGCCCGACTGAATCTCGGCCGGGAAACGATGGACGTAGCCCTTCGCGTCCTCATCGTCGTTGTGAGGCGGGCAGGTGAGGGTGACGTTCCACTTTCCGTCGTACGGCGATGGGTCGCCGCCCGCGGCCCAAGCGAAACCGTGCAACGCGACAAGGACGACAGCGGCGGCGACTCTGAGCATCTGGCTACTCCTCTTTCAGGCGGAAGGGTTCGGAAGTGACGCCGCATGACGCGCCGTGACCAGACCGTCAGGCCCTCGCGAGTCGGAGACGCTCAGGCGCCATGTCGGACGGGAAGCAGGTAGTCCGCGACGGGTTCGAGGACGATCTCCGCAAAGCGCTCGGCGATGGCGTCTCGCATTTGCCGTTCCGCCTCCGCATCGACCGGCCCGAGAGCGAATGCTTCCGTTCTCGCCGCCGCCGACGGCCATTGCGCGTAGGCATACCAGATGCCCTCCGGGCCGCGGTGAAGGCGGGAGCCCAGTCCTCCGCGTTCCGCTCGCAGCCGCTCGGTGATTCGTGACCAGGCCTGGATGTATTGCGATTCCATTCCGGGATGCAGGCGCACGCGGTAGAGGACTGCAAAGCCCGACACGGCGGGCGATGGCGAGGCCGGAGCGCCTTCGCGCGGATGCTCAGGAGGCATGAGCGCAGTCACCGGTTCACCGCCGAAAGAACGGTGCGAACCGCGGCACCAGGTGCCGGCCGCGCGCTGGCGACGTCAGGCGCCCGGCTCTCGAAGGGGAAAGTCATAGCGGATGAATCCCACATGCCGGGCCACTTTGTCGTAAAGGGCGCGAGCAACCGCATTGTCCTGCTGCGTGAGCCAATAGTAGCGGGACGCGCCATGCGACCGTGCCTGCTCGGCCACCGCTTCGATGAGTGAGCGCGCGACGCCATGACCGCGGGCACTTGGCAAGGTGAACAGGTCTTGCAGATAGCAGTTCGAGCGCGCCCAGGTGCTCGTGTGAAAGAGGTAGTGCGCGATGCCCACCAGCTTGCCGTCGACGAAGCTGCCCAGGCCGTGGACACCGTCTCGGGCGAGAAGGCGCTCCCACGCCGTCGCGAACTCCGCATCGGTGGTCGGCGTCTCGTAGAACTCCTTGTACCCGCGCGCAAGAGCCTCCCACGCGCCTTTGTCGGCGGCTCCCAATGCGAGGATCTTCATCGACACCCGCATGGGAGATGGAATGGGCTCGAATGGAGGAAGTGAAGCAGGAGTCTCGCGCACGCGAGGATCACGCCGGTCGGGACGGTGGAACGGAGCAGTCGAACAGCGGCGCAGCCTGCAATCGCTCGCCGAGGCACTCGAGCAGGACCGCCCGATGCTCCTGGTCGATCTTGAGGGTCGATGCTCGATAGGCTTGGCTGGCCGCGACGGGGTCCGCTGATTCCATGGCATAGACGAGAAGCGGACCTTCGCGTCCGTCGATGATGAAGGCCTGCTCGTGCCGTGCCCCTTCCTGCACGAGCGTCTCGACCACCTCGTCACGGCGGCGTCCCAGCTCGCTCAGCCACTCTCGCAGTCGAGCTTCCTTTCCCGGCAGCAGATGGGCGAAGCGGACATGCAACATCGGGTTCCTCCTGGGCTGGATTCTGCGATGGCCAGGCATCCGGTTCATGGCTTGATGGCCAGGACGAGCACGCCACCGGCGACCATGGCGATGCCCAGCCACTCGCGCACGGAAGGGCGCTCGCCGAGGAATGCGAAGGCGAAAATGGCGACCAGCACCAGGCTGAACTTGTCGACCGGGGCCACCTTGGACGCTTCGCCGAGCTGGAGCGCCCGAAAGTAGCAAACCCACGACGCGCCCGTTGCCAGGGCGGACAAGCTCAGGAAGAGCCAGGTCTTCGACGAGAGCTCGAGCGGGTTGCTCCATTTGCCCGCGAACCAGACGAACGCCGAAAGCACGACCACGATGATGAGCGTGCGGACGAGCGTCGCAAGGTCGGAGTCGACGCCCTGGATGCCGATCTTGGCGAAAATCGCGGTCAACGCTGCGAAGGCGGCCGAGAGTGCAGCCCAGAAGAACCAGTGAGTCGACGTCGTCATTTTCTTGGGCCCAGCGTTTAGTTCGTGCGGATCGCCGAAAACCAGATCGCCGCGTTCAGCCCCGTCCGCTGGGACCAAGTGGCAGTTTCATTCCCTCGTGCGACGCGATGAAACCAAGACCCTCATAAAAGCGGATGGCATCCGGGCGAGCCTTGTCCGAGGTGAGCTGCAGCATGTGGCAGCCGCGTTCCCTGGCGCGTTCGATGGCCCACACGAACAACTTCCTGCCTGCTCCGCTCGATCTGAACTCCGCTGCGATTCGAACGCCCTCGATCAGTGCGCGCCAGCCACCACGATAGGTGATCGAGGGAATGAAGGTCAGCTGCAGCACGCCGATGACGGCCGAGTCGTCGTCCTCGACGACCACCAGTTCATTGTTCGGGTCCCGATCGATCGCGGCGAACGCCCGGTGGTAACTGTCGGGCAGTGGCAGGACATCGCTTTCGCGCTGCGCGCCCAGCGGGTCGTCTGCGAGCAACCGCACGATGGAGGAGAGGTCGTCGTGAGTCGCACGACGAAACGTGAGTCCTTGCATGGTCCCTTCGATGCGTCTCAGGCCTTCACCGTCGATTCCATCCATGAAATGTTCACTCGGTCGACAGACACTCTCAGCCGAGCACCGTGGGATTCCCGCGCCATAGCGAGTACGTGAGCGCCAACGCGAAGCTCACCCAGGCGAGGTAAGGCAGCAGCAACAGTGCGGCAAGCCGCTGCAGGCGCCAGAACGCGAAGATGTTCGCGGCAATGAGGAGCCAGAGCACTGCAATCTCCGCCAGAGAAAGCGCGCCGAGATGGAGCCCGAAGAACAGCCAGGTCCACAGTGCGTTGGCGGCGAGCTGGAAGACGAACAGCCCTAGCGCGGAAGAGGCACCACGCAAGCCGTGCTTGCGCCACACGAGCCAGGCTGACACGGCCATGAGCACGTACAGCACGGACCACACCGGACCGAACAGCCACGCCGGAGGCGCCCACGAGGGACGAGAAAGCTCGCCGTAGAACACGCTGGCGTGCGCAGACGCAAGGGCGCCGACGCTGCCTGCGGCGAAGCTGGCAGCGATCCAGCCGATGAGGCCGAGCGACTGCTTCTTGAACGGGAGGGGTGTCATGGGAGCCTGCTCGGGAGTCTGACGTCCCGGATGGTCCGAGCCCTCAGATCCATCGACGAACCTTCGCCCTGTATGCCGAGTACTCGCTTCCGAACAGCCCAGCGAGAACTCTCTCTTCGGGTGCGATCTGAAAGCGCGAGATGTAGGCGACGAACACGACCGGGCCGAGGAGCGCCCAGGCCGACCAGAGGAACACGGCCCAGCCGACGAGCACCACCGAGAGACCGAGGTACATGGGGTTGCGGGTGAACGCGTAGACGCCCGCGACGACAAGCGATGAGGTCGCCTGCGGCTTCATCGGATTCTTGGTGGTCTTCGCGCTTCGAAAGGCCATCGCCCCGGCGACGCTCAACGCGACTCCGACGACCGCGAGGACAAGTGCCACGGCTGCGCCCCAGGATGGCCCGCCATCGAGGGGCGCCAGACGGGCGATCCCCCACAGGGCAAGCGCCACGAGCAGCGCGACGACGGGCGGCGGAATCTTCAGTTCGAGGGCAGACATCCAGCTCGCATTCTCAGCTCTCGCTGTGGGGATTGCATAGTGCTCGTTTGCCTCGGCGAACCCCTTCGGTTCCCACGTGAAGCGCCGTACAGCCGGAAGGTCAGAACTCGCTAGGGCAGCGGGCCGATCCGTTGCAGGAGCGAAGGCTTGTCCCGAAATGCACTGATGCAGGCGTCGACGCCGAGCAGGCCGATGACCAGAGCCCCGAGGACGGCACGAACGATCATCGACCGATCGGCCGACAGCAGGATCGCCACGGCGAGCAGGATGAAGAACGCGCCGAACAGGGCGGTCACGACGCGCGGCGTTCTCGATTTCTGCTTGGTGGGCTCCATCGGCGCTGTCATGGTGCGAGCATGACGATCACGTCGGTCTGCTGGTTCGACTTGATGGTCACCGGCGTCGATGCGGCCTGACCTGCGGCCAGTGCGTAACCCGTCGGGAGCTTGATCGTCACCGCATAGTCGCCCGGAAGCACGCCTCCTTGCGACTGGCCGATCTCGACACGGCCACCCGCATCGGTCGAGCCGGAGCGCCAGACCAGACCGAGGTCAGGCGTCCTGAGTTCGACGAGGACATTGGAAACGGGTTTTCCCGATGAGTCGGCAACGTGTACGACGATCTGCCCCGGGTCGGGGAACTTGTCTGGATCTGCCGGGCCACCGCCGCAACCGACGATCGAGGTGGCGAGGACAGTCAGCATGCCTGCGAACCATTGACGACGATTCAACCCGAGCTCCTTTCGGCCGTCCAAAGCGAGCATTCGGGTGCCTGATGCCTCGCTCGGTCGCAGTCCAAACATCCACGATCTCACAACATGGTGGGTCATGGGACATTGCCGAACCGACGCTGAAGCATGACGACCCAAACGACCACGACTCCCGCGAACAGCGCCAGGCCGCCGTAGAACGTTCCCTGCGCCAACTGCCGGGCTGGTGCGAGATTGGCCTGAACGACGAGCCAGTGCACGAAGCACAGGAACAACAGCACGGCGATGGAAAGAACCAGCGTGCGCCTGCCAAGCTCCGCCGTGGTCGCCGCCCTTCTCTCGGGCGCGAGCCAGTACTGGCGGTGCGGGAGATTGACAAGCCTCGGTGGCATGAAGCGGGCCAGGCGACCGCAAAGTGCTACCGCGAGGGGAACGCCGACGACAAGCGAGACCATGACGCCGAGGTAAGTCGCCCGTGGCACGCTGCCGCTGGCCATCCCCGCGGCGTCGAAATGCGAAGCCACGGTCATGGGAAGCTGCGATCC
>JBDTJD010000106.1:0-4633 GCA_039935975.1 Caldimonas sp. | reverse complement strand
GGGCGGCGCCGCGCTGGTCGCGCCGCTCTTGCGCGGGAGCGTGGCCGCTCATGGCGCGATCACCATGTCGCGGGTGAGATTGCCGACGAGCCCGCTGCCGGGCGCGAAGGCGAGGACGATGCGGATGCCGGCCGGCATGGTCTGCGCGCCGGGCTGGACGACGGCCCCGGGGGTCTTGGCGGTCGCCGTCGGCGGTGGCACGAGCGTCGTTCCACCGATGAAGCCGGAGGCCGCCGCCGCCGGCGTCGTCGCATTGCGGGTCGACTGGCAGTTCGCCCACGCGCCCTGGAAGAAATACACCTGCCAGGACTCGAGGCCGGTGAGCGCGCGCAGCTGGCCGGTCTCGCTGCCCTGGAACTGCTGCGTGCGCAGCCACGTTTCCTGAAGCGCCGTCGTGGTCGTCACCGCCGGCCCCGCCCACCGCTGCCAGACGTTGCCCTGGCTGTCGGGGCGGAGCGACCAGAAGACGACCTGCATGCCGTTGTCGGTGCGTCGCGTCAGCCGCACGCTCTGGCCGTCGCAGGTGATCGCCGGCACGGCAGCCGTCTCCTGGAGCGACGCGAGATCCTGCTCCCATTGCTCGATGACGGTCTCGAGGCGCAGCGTCTGCTCCAGGCGAACCTGGTTCGTGTCGCGCGTGCGCACGATGCCGTCGACACCTTGCCATGCCATGAGCGACATGATCGCCATGACGACCATCGCCACCAACACCTCGATCAGGGTGAATCCAGCCGGCCGCGCCGCGCGCCCGGGCGTCACGAGCGCCCCAGGATGGTCGACAGGATCAGGATCTGCCGGCCCTGCTCGTCGAGCATCCGGGCATCGACGCGGCGAAAGTTCGGGTTCGGCGTGGGCCGCACGATCAGCTTGCCGGCATAGGTGCGCCCGAGCTGGTCGCAGCTGAAGTCGCTGTCGCCGATGCCGGGATACTGGTTCGCGAGCTTGAGCGCCGTGAGCTCGTTGTCGGCGCACCATTGCGCGGAGGTGACGTCGACCAGACGCGCCGTGTTGTCGGTGAGCGAGCCGGCCGCCTTGATGCCGGCGCCGAGCGTGACCGCGACGATGGTCAGCGCGACCAGCACCTCGATCAGCGTGAAGCCGCGCGCGGCACGGGCGCTCACGGCCTGGCCGCGCCGCCATCGGCGACAACGAAGGGCCCGATGCCGTCGGTGATCAGCACCAGGCGCTGGTCCGCGAGGCGCAGCACGACCCGCTGCTCGCCGATCAGGGGCTCGGGGCCGAGGACCAGGGCGCGCGCGCCGATCACCTGGGCGCTCGTGCTCGGATCGAGCCAGCGCGTCGGTCGCGGTTCGGTGGTCGGCAGGCCGATGAAGCGAAAGGCCTCGACGTCGGTGGGTTCGCTGAGCGGCTCCCAGCGGGCCGTCAGCCCCGAGGCCCGAGCCTCCGCACGCGCCGATTCGAGCAACGATGCGAGACGAACCGCCTCCTGCTCCAGCTTGGCGGCCGCGGGGTCGCGCAACGCGAGGCTGGCGACGGCGGTGACGATCGCGATGATCGCCACCACCACCATGAGCTCGATCAGCGTGAAGCCGCGAGAGCTCCTGTCCCTGCCCTGGCAGGAGAACCGAGACCTACTGCCAGGAGCCGATGTCGGCATTCTTGCCTTCGCCGCCGACGACGTTGTCGGCGCCGAAGCTGTAGACGTCGATCTCGCCCTTCAGCCCCGGATTGGCGTACTGGTAGGGAGCTTTCCAGGGATCGCTCGGCAGCTTGTCGAGATAGGGCCGCCAGTTCGGCGGAATCGTGCCTGTCGTCGGCTTGCTCACCAGCGCCTGCAGGCCCTGCTCCTGGCTCGGATAGCGCAGGTTGTCGAGCTTGTAGAGCTTGAGCGCCTGCATCAGGTTGTTGACGTCGGTGCGAGCCGCGGTGACGCGCGCGTCGTCGGCGCGGTCGAGCATGTTGGGAACGATCAGCGCGGCCAGCACGCCGATGATGACGAGCACGACCATCAGCTCGATCAGGGTGAAGCCACGGCGGCGCAGTCGCGTGTTCATCGGCTCGGTCTCGTGCAGTTCTACCGTTCGGACGCCAGGCGGCGTCGAGCGTTCCATGATAATCGTCGCATGTTCGCTCGAGTCTCGGCTTTCGTGATCTGGTCGCTCGTCGCCGCAACCGCGGTGTTCTGGCTGCTGCGGCTGACCGCCAGCTCGCCGCAGGCGCCGGCCTACGCTTCTGCGGTTGGCAAGTCGACCGTCGTCCGCGGCGACCTCAATCGCCTCTTCGGTGCGCCTGCGGTGGTGGTCTCGGTTGCCGAGGCAGGGCCCGCGGCGCCCTCTCGATTCAAGCTCGTCGGCGTGATGGCGCCGCGCTCGAAGCAGGAGCAGTCCGTCCCGGGCAGCGGTCTGGCGCTCATCGCTGTCGATGGCAAGCCGCCCAAGGCCTTCACGGTCGGCGCGTCGCTCGACAGCGGACTCGTCGTGCAGTCGGTCGGGCTGCGCACCGCCTCGATCGGTCCGGCGCAGGGCGAGCGCAGCATGCTGCTCGAGCTTCCCGCCCTGGTGCCGCCCAGCACGGGCGTGCTGCCGCCGTCGGGGTTCGGAGCGCCGCCGATGTCCATGGGTGGCGGCATCCCGCCTCAGCCCGGCATCCCCGTGCCGGAGGCGGCGGGGTCGCACCTCGGATCGCCGCCGGGGCTGCCTGTGCCCGGCATGCCGGTGCCCGCGGGTGGCGCCATGGGCATGCCGCATCAGCCGGTGCCGCCGGGCACCGCTTTGCCGCCGCCGCCCAGGCTGCCCGCCAACGACAACCTGCGCTCGCAGTGACGCTGGTCAGCAGGCCGGGCATTCGCATCCGGCGCCGGCGCTCCTAGCCGAGAAAGAGCCGGTACGCGGGATTGGCGGTCTCGTCTGCGCATGGATAGGCCAGGCTGTCGACGAACTCGCGAAAGCGCTGCTCGTCGGCCGGCGGCACCTGCATGCCGACCAGGATCCGGCCGTAGTCGGCGCCCTGATTGCGGTAGTGGAAGAGGCTGATGTTCCAGCTCGCCGGCATGCTGGAGAGAAAGCGCATCAGCGCGCCCGGCCGCTCGGGAAACACGAACCGGTAAAGCCGCTCGTCGCGTGCGAGCGGGCTGCGGCCGCCGACCATGTGGCGCACGTGCTCCTTGGCGAGTTCGTCGCCGGTGAGGTCGAGCGCGGGAAAGCCGTGAGCATCGAATTCGCTCGCCAGACGCGTCGACTCGGCGCGATCGACGGTCGCGACGCCGACGAAGACATGCGCGGTCGCCGCGTCGGCGATCCGGTAGTTGAACTCGGTGACCGCGCGCGGGCCGATCAGCTCGCAGAAGCGCCGGAAGCTGCCGCGCTCTTCCGGGATCGTCACGGCGAAGAGGGCCTCGCGCTCCTCGCCGACCTCGGCGCGCTCGGCGACGAATCGCAGACGGTCGAAGTTGATGTTGGCGCCGCAGGTGATCGCGACGTAGGTGCGCCCGCGCGTGCCGTTCGCATGCACGTACTGCTTGATCGCCGCGACGCCGAGCGCGCCGGCGGGCTCGAGGATGCTGCGGGTGTCCTCGAAGACGTCCTTGATCGCCGCGCAGGCAGCATCGGTGTCGACGACGATCCACTCGTCGACCAGCTCGCGCGCGAGCCGGAAGGTTTCCGCGCCGACGCGCTTGACCGCCGTGCCGTCGGAAAAGAGGCCGACGTCGGCGAGCTCGACGCGGCGCCCGGCCCGCACCGACTGCAGCATCGCGTCGGAGTCGTTCATCTGCACGCCGACGATGCGGATCTCGGGGCGCACCGCCTTCACGTAGGCGGCGATCCCCGAGATCAACCCGCCGCCGCCGACGGCGACGAAGATCGCGTCGATCGGACCCTGATGCTGGCGCAGGATCTCCATCGCGACCGTGCCCTGGCCGGCGATCACGTCGGGGTCGTCGAAGGGGTGGACGAAGGTGAGGGCGCGCTCGGTCTCGAGCTCGAGCGCGCGCGCATAGGCGTCGGAATAGCTGTCGCCATGGAGCACGACCTCGCCGCCGAGGGCGCGCACCGCGTCGATCTTGAGCGATGGCGTCGTCGTCGGCATGACGATCAGGGCCTGGCAGCCGAGTCGCCGCGCCGCGAGCGCGACGCCTTGCGCGTGGTTGCCGGCCGAGGCGCAGATGACGCCCCTCGCGCGAGCGTCTTCCGGCAGGAGCACCATCTTGTTGTACGCGCCGCGCAGCTTGAAGCTGAACACCGGCTGGGTGTCCTCGCGCTTCAGGAACACCCGGTTGTCGAGCCTCGCGGACAACGCGGGCGCTGTGTCGAGCGCGGTTTCGATGGCGACGTCGTAGACCCGGGCCGTCAGGATTTTCTGCAGGTAGCCGGCGAGCGCCAGCGGGGTCTGGGTCGCGGGCTTGCGAACGGAGGGCGTCATGCCTTGGACAGGTCTCCGGGCAGCGAAAGAGGGCGGTCGAGGATCATAGCGGCGACCTTGGCCACAGCGGCCTGTCGCAGGGCCCGCAAAAGAGCCCGGGTCCTTGCGGCTCCGGTCTGAAGCCGCCCATGAAGGGGGCGAAGGAGACAATCGGCGCGCGACGCCGGCGGCCATTGATCGGCTCCGACGCCGCCGACGGAATCGAGTTTAGGTGCGACTCTGCTGCACCGCAACAATGGAGCTCTCCCATGGA
>JBDTJD010000105.1:0-5907 GCA_039935975.1 Caldimonas sp. | reverse complement strand
CCGCTCGGCGCCCACTACCTGCCGGTGCCGGGCGAGCTCGCGGTCGAGGTCGTCGGGCTGCTCGAGGAGCTCGGCGTCCGCAAGGTCGTGCACGGCAAGGCCGCGTACGACGAGCGCATGCTCTGCCACAGCCCGCAGGAGCGCCTCTTCATCGGCGGCGGCTGGCGCGACGGCCTCCTGCCACCCGTCGAGGCCTTGCCCCAGGAGCAGCGTGCAGTCGCGCTCGACCACTATCGCCGCTTCGCCGCCGCAGTCGCCTCGGCGGGCCGGGACGGCGCGTTCGCGATCCCGACGGCGCGATCGCGCTGGAGCGATGCGCTCTCGGCGCTCGACCGATCGACCTTCGCCGCCTGGCTCGATGGCCAAGGACTCACCGCGCCGGCGCTGCGCTGGTACCTCGACTACTGCTGTCGTGATGACTACGGCGCCGGCGCGGCACAGGTGTCGGCCTGGGCCGGCCTGCACTACTTCGCCAGCCGGCACGGCTTCAGATCGCCCGACGACGCGCGCGCGGCCGACGCCGGCGAGACCGGCGTCCTCACCTGGCCGGAGGGCAACGCCTGGCTCGCCGAGCGCCTCGCCGCACCGCTTGGCGAGCGGCTGCATGGCGGACGCATCGCGCTCGCGGTGCGCGAGAAGCGCGACGAGGTCGAAGTCGACGCCTGGAACGTCGCGACGCGATCCCGCGAGCGCTGGATCGCGGCGCAGGTCGTCCTGGCGACACCGCTCTTCGTCTCGGCGCGGCTGTTCGAATCGCCCCCGGCCGCGCTCGTGGCGGCGGCGGCGCGCGCGCCGCACGCGCCCTGGCTCGTCGCCAACCTGCAGCTCGACGCCGCCCTCGACGACCGGCCCGGCGCGCCGCTCTCGTGGGACAACGTCGTCTACGGCGGTCGCGGCCTTGGCTACGTCGACGCGATGCACCAGAGCACGCGGCCGTTCGCCGGTCCGACCGTGCTCACCGCGTACACCGCGCTCGGCGGCGCCAGCGTCGACGAGCTGCTCGCGAATCGAAAGCGCCTGTTGGGTGACGACTGGCGAGCGTGGGCCGAGCGGGTCGTCGCCGATCTCGCGCTGCCTCATGCCGACCTGCGCGCCAAGGTCAGACGCGTCGACCTGATGCGCTACGGGCACGCGATGAGCGTGCCGGCGCCCGGCGTGCGCAGCAGCGCCGAGCTCGCTGCGCTGGCCGCGCCGCAGCGGCGCGTCCATTTCGCCCATGCCGATCTCTCGGCCTACTCGGTGTTCGAGGAAGCGCTCTTCCACGGCACGCGCGCCGGTCTCGCCGCCGCGTCGGAGGGTCGCCCCTGATCGTCGGCGGCTTCGGACTGGCTCCCGATCGCCCTCGACAAGCTCTGCCAATCTGACCGCCCGGCTTTGCCGTGCGGCCGATTACGATGCGGCGCCCAACCATCCGCCACAGCCTGACCCGCCGCCATGACGCCTCGCTCTCCCGCGGCTGCCCGAAGCGCGCTCGACCGCAACGCGTTCCTGCTGCTGCTCGTCGTCCTGACCCTCGCCTTCGCGTGGGTGGTCTCGCCGTTCTACGGCGCCGTCTTCTGGGGCAGCGTCCTGGCGCTGCTGTTCGAGCCGCTGCACCGGCGCTTCCTGCGTCCGCTCGGCGGCAGGCGCTCGCTGGCGGCGCTCGTCACCGTCGCCGTGATCCTGGTGATCGTCGTCCTGCCGCTCGGCCTGATCGCGATCTCGCTCGCCCAGGAGGCGACCGGCCTCTACCAGCGCGTCAAGAGCGGCGACGTGAACTTCGGCCGCTACTTCGCGCAGATCCTGGCGGCGATGCCGTCGTGGGCGTCTTCGCTGCTGGGGCGGCTCGGCCTCGACGATCTCGCCTCGCTCCAGGCAAGGATCGCGGCGGCACTTGCCGAGCGGGGCGAGTCGCTCGCCGGCCGGGTCTTCAACGTCGGCCAGGACGTGCTCGATCTCGTCATCGGCTTCGGTATCGCGATGTATCTGCTCTTCTTCCTGCTGCGCGACGGCATCGGCCTGGTGGCCCGGCTCCGCGCCGCCATCCCGCTCGCCGACGGGCCGAAGGCGCTTCTCTTCGAGCGCTTCACGACGGTCGTGCGCGCCACCGTCAAGGGCAACGTGCTGGTGGCCGCGGCGCAGGGCGCGCTCGGCGGCCTGGCGTTCTGGTTTCTCGGCATCGGCGCGCCGCTGCTCTGGGCGGTCGTGATGGCATTCCTGTCGCTCCTGCCGGCCATCGGCGCGGCGTTGATCTGGGGGCCGGTCGCGCTCTATCTTTTCGCCATCGGCCAGGTCTGGCAGGGCGCGGGACTGGTCGCCTACGGCATCCTCGTCATCGGTCTGGTCGACAACGTGCTGCGGCCGATCCTGGTCGGCAAGGACACGCAGTTGCCCGACTACCTCGTCCTGATCTCGACGATCGGCGGCATGGCCGTGATCGGCCTGAACGGCTTTGTCGTCGGCCCGCTGATCGCGGCGATGTTCGTCTCGGCATGGGAGCTCATGTCCCGGGAGCGGAACGAGGGCCGGCCCGGGTAAACCGCGCCCGCGCCCGGCGCGTTGCAAGGTATCGGCGTGCTCCTACAGGCGCGCTTCGCTTTCGTCGTTACCCTCTCACCCACGCACCATGGACGACGCTTCCGACCGCATCCGTGAACTCGAGGCCCGGCTCGTCGCCCATGGCCTCGTCCTGAAGACGATCGCGCGCCTGCTTTCGGAGTCGACCGTCGCCGAGTTGCGCGCCGCCGCCCAGGGCATCGACGACGAAGGCATGCAGGAGGCGAATCCGAACCTGCACATGCGCCGGGTCGCCGAGGAGATGTGGAGCATCCTGGAGATGATCGGCTGATCCCCGCGCCGTCGCCTCTGCGACGGCAGAATGCAGCATGGACACCCCCGCGACGTCGGCCGGCGCCGCACCCCGCTCCGGCCTGCGCAGGCTTGGCGTCCGGCTTCTCGTGGCGGTCGCGATCCTGGCGCTGCTCTGGAGCGCGGCCTGGTTCTACGTGCCGCCGCTGATTGCTTCGCAGGCCGCGCAGGCTGTTGAAAAGCAGCTCGGCCGACGCCTCAGCCTCGGCCACGTCGCCTTCAATCCGTGGACGCTCGAGCTCACGATCGACGACCTCGCGCTGTCGGGCGCGACCGCCTCGGCGGCGCCGATGCTCGAGGTCAAACGCATCCATGCCGACGCCGCGCTGCTGTCGATCGTTCGGCTCGCGCCGGTCATCGACGCCCTCGAGATCGAGGCGCCGATGCTGCGAGTCGCACGCGTCGGCGACGGCCGCTTCGATTTCGACGACGTGCTCCAGCGCCTGGCCGCCGCGGCGCCCGCACCCGGGCGCAACGAGCCCGCCCGATTCGCCGTCCACAACATCGTCGTGCACGCCGGCGGCGTCGATTTCAACGACGAGCCGCTCGCGACGGTGCATCGCGTCCGCGATCTCGAACTCGCCGTGCCCTTCGTCAGCTCGCTGCCTTCGCAGCGCGAGATCAAGGTCGAGCCGCACCTGGCGCTGACCATCGACGGCAGTCGCTTCGACTCGGCGGGCAGCGCGACCCCGTACGCCGAGCGCGGCAATGGGGAGCTGCGCGTCAAGGTCGAAGGTCTCGACGCCGCGCCCTACCTCGGTTACCTGCCACGCGGGCTGCCGGTGCAGTTGCGCGCGGCCACGCTCGGCGCCGACCTGCGGATCGCGTTCGAGCAGCGTCCCCGCCTCTCGCTCAACGTCTCCGGCAGCGTCGCCGCCGACGGACTGAAGGTCGTCGACGCGGCGTCGAAGCAGCTGCTCGAGGTCGGCAGCGTCAAGGTCGCCATCGACGAGCTGCGCCCGCTCGAGCAGCAGGTTCGCATCAGGAGCGTCGACGTCGACGCGCCGCAGCTCTTCGCGGTGCGCGACGCGCGCGGCCATGTCAACCTGCTCCTCGCCGCCGAGTCGCCTTCGGGCGCGGCGACGCCGGTGGCCAGGCTGCCGTTGCCGACGGCGGCAGCGAGCGGGCCGGCCCCGGCGTCGTCGGCGTCGTCGGCCGCGACGACCACGTCGAATGCCGCGGCGCCTTCGTCGTGGCGCGCGACGGTCGCCGCCGTCGCGGTCCGGGCCGGCAAGCTCGATTGGCGCGACGCGACGACGGCGCCGGCCGCGGCCCTGGCGATCACCGACTTCTCGCTCGCCGCCGAGGCGATCGCCTGGCCGGTCGAGGCGCCGGTCGTCTTTCACGGCGAGGGCGTGCTCGGCAGCGGCGCCGACCACGGCAAGCTCACCTTCTCCGGCCGGGGCAACGCAGCGGGCGCCGACATCACGGTCTCGCTTGCCGCGCTGCCGCTCGCGCCGCTCCAGCCCTACCTGCGAACCGCCTTCGCCGTGCCGCTTGCCGGCGTGCTGAGCGCCGACGTCACCGTCCACTGGCAGGCTGGTGCGGGCGAGCCGCGCCTGAAGGTCGAGGCGAAGCGCATCGCGCTGGCCAAGCTCGCCGTCGGCGAAACGAAGGCGCCTGATCTCGCCGCCGATCTGCTCGAGATCGGCGACGCGCGCGCCGACACCGTTGCCCGCACGGTCTCGATCGGCAAGCTCTCGCTGCGTGCGCCGCGGGTGCGGGTCGAGCGCGATGCTTCCAGGCGCTGGACCTTCGAGCGCTGGACCGCGGCAGGGTCCACGCCGGCGCCCGCGGCGCACCCCGCGGCGTCGATGCCGAGCCGCGGCGGCGCCGCGGCGTGGCAGCTCGCGCTCGGCGAGCTCGCCGTCGAACAAGGCCGCGTCTCGCTCGTCGATCGGGCCGAGTCGGCGCCGGTCGCGCTCGATGTGAGCGACCTCGCCGTCCAGCTGAGTGGCTGGTCCCTCGCCGGCAAGGGAACGGCGCCGTTCCACGTCGTCGCCCGAGTGTCCGTTCCGTCCGGGCCGAGCGGCAAGGCGGCCGGCAGCGGTGTCGTCGGCAAGGTCGACGCACGCGGCGAGCTGAAGGGCTTTGCTGCCGGCGTGCCGGCGAGCGCGCAGGTCGCGCTGCTGCTGCAGGACCTGCCGCTGCATCTTCTCGATCCCTACCTCGACGAGGTCGTCAACATCGACGTGCAGAAGGCGCAGACCAGCTTCAAGGGCGACGTCCACTGGGAGCGCCGCGGCGCGGGCTCGAGCGTCGTGCTGCGCGGCGATGCGACGGTCGACGATTTCCGCGCCACCAGCCACGCCGGCGAGCGCGGCGGGCCGCAGCGTGCGCTGGCGATGGCCCGTGACGGCGCGCCGGCCGGGCGCCAGTTGCTGAACTGGAAGTCGCTCTCGCTGCGCGGCATCGAGCTGGCGATCGCGCCGGGCGCGGCGACGCGGGTGACCGTGGCCGAGACGGCGCTCAGCGACTTCTTCGCGCGCGTCGTGCTCGACGAGACCGGGCGGCTGAACCTGCAGGACGTCGCGCTGCCGACGCCGGACGATGGCACGCCGGCATCGGCGGCCGCGGCCTCGTCGCCACGCGCGGTCGCGATCGTCACGGCGCGGCCGGGCGTGACCAGCTCGACTCCGGCCGCGATCGTCCACATGGGGCCGATCTCGGTGGTCAACGGCCGCCTCGCCTACAACGACCGCTTCGTCAAGCCGAACTACAACGCCAACCTGAGCGAGCTCACCGGGCGGCTGGGCGCGTTCTCGTCCGAGGCGCCCGCGCCGGGCCAGCCGCCGCAGCTCGCCGACCTCGCGCTCAAGGGCCGGGTCGAGGGCACGGCGACGCTCGACATCTCCGGCAAGGTCAATCCGCTCGCCAGGCCGCTTGCCCTCGACATCCAGGCCAAGGTGCGCGACCTCGAGCTGCCGCCGCTGTCGCCCTATGCGATCAAGTACGCGGGCTACGGCATCGAGCGCGGCAAGATGAGCGTCGACCTCGCCTACCTCGTCAAGCCCGACGGCCAGCTCACGGCGACCAACAAGATCGTCCTCAACCAGCTCG
>JBDTJD010000104.1:0-10834 GCA_039935975.1 Caldimonas sp. | reverse complement strand
ACCGCCCCGAACCGCCGATTCCCCGACCTGATCACGTCGCGCATGCTCAAGGGAATGCTGGCCGGGACCCAGCCGCCCTACAGCCTCGCCGAGCTCGAGGCACTCGCGCTGCACTGCACCCAGCAGGAAGATGCCGCACAGAAGGTTGAGCGCCGAGTCCGGAAGTCCGAGGCGGCGCTACTCCTCGAATCGCATGTCGGCCAACAGTTCGACGCCATCGTGACCGGCCGCTCGATAAGTGATACGTGGGTTCGCATTTTTACGCCCCCGGTCGAGGGAAAGCTGGTGGCCCGAGTTCCCACGCTGGAAGTCGGGCAGCGGATCCGCGTCAAGCTCGTATCCACAGACGTAGGGCGTGGATTCGTCGACTTTGTCGTGGTTGATTGACTGCGCGGTGACGTCGGAGTTCAACTCCCGACAATGCTGCGCGATTGATCGGAAAAGACATGCCGGTTCGCCGCAGTAAGCATTAGGCATCCGGTATTTGCTTGTTATGGCTGTCCATGTACTGAAGCCACAGTTCCGTGACACCGCAGACCGAGCCTCAGCGATGGACTGGAAATGCATTGAGCGGAATGCGCAGGTAAGACACACCGTTGTCGTCCGCCGGCGGCGACTGCCCGCACGCACGTTGACCTGGATCGACGGCAGGATCAGCGCCGGTACCTCGAGCGTGGCATCGCGCTCCTGCCGCATCGCGACGAACTCGTCTTCGCCGATGCCGTCGCTGACCTGGATGTTGTCTGCCCTCTGCTCGGCCACGGTCGTCTGCCAGCGGGCCGGTCGCGAGGCGGGCGGGTAGTCGTGGCAGACATACATCGTGGTGTCGGGCGGCAGGGCCAGCAGTCGGCGCATCGAAGCGTACAACTCATGCGTATCACCGCCCGGAAAGTCGGCGTGGGCGCTGCCAACGTCGGGCATGAACAGGGTGTCGCCGACGAACACCGAACCGTTGATCAGGTACGCCATGTCGGCCGGCGTGTGACCGGGTACCAGCATGGCGTTGGCCGCGACCGCTCCGATCATGAAGGTCTCGCCGACCTTGAACAGATGATCGAACTGGTTGCCGTCCGGCAGGAAACCGCGCTCCTGTCAACACCGGACTACTTTTCCCCAATTGGAGGTGCGGCGGAAATGTTGGACTACCTGGAGGTAGTTCATGTACTCATACGAGGACCGCGTTCGAGCGGTCAAGCTCTACATCAAGCTGGGCAAACGCACCGGCGCGACCATCCGACAGCTGGGCTACCCGACGAAGAACGCTTTCAAGAGCTGGAATCGGGAATTCGAACGGTCTCGCGATCTGCCGATGCGCTATGCGCGCTCGAAGCCGAAGTATTCGGACGAGCAGAAGAAGCTGGCGGCCGACCACTATCTCGATCATGGTCGCTGTATGACCGTGACCCTCAAGGCACTCGGCTATCCGGGCAGAGACTCGATGGCCGCCTGGATCGCTGAGCTGCATCCGGATGCGCCAAACGCCTCGTTGGCAGAGCGGCGAGTGTCCCGCGTCCGGCAGCGCTGAAAAGAGCGGCAGTCATCGAGCTGTGCAGTCGCATAGGGAATGCGAAGGAGGTTGCCGAGCAGATCGGCGTGAGCCGGTCAACGTTGTACAACTGGAAGAACCGGCTACTCGGCCGTGAGGCTGCAGCATCCCCATGAAACGATCGAACAATTCGCCGCCAGAACCTGAGCGGCCGGAGCTCGAGCGACAGCTCGAATCGCTTCGACGCGACGTTCAAAGCCATCAGCTCGAACATGACCTCTTGAAGAAGGCGAATGAACTGCTAAAAAAAGGCCTGGGCGTCGACCTGCAACTCCTGACGAACCGGGAGAAGACACTGCTGGTTGATGCCCTGAAACAGACCTATGCCGTGTCAGATCTCCTGGTCAGGCTGGGCCTTACTCGAAGCTCCTATTTCTATCATCGGGCTCGTCTGCAAGTCGCCGACAAGTATGGTGATGTGCGTCGGACCATCGCCGACATCTTCGACCGCAATCACCGCTGCTACGGCTACCGCCGAATTCACGCGTCACTCGGCAGGCAGGACGTCTCGATCCCGGAGAAGGTCGTGCAGCGTCTGATGAAGCAAGAGCGCCTGGTCGTCGCCACGAAGAGGCGACGTCGATACGCTTCCTACATGGGAGAGATCGGACCGGCGCCCGAGAACCTCGTCGATCGCGACTTCCACGCGACAAGGCCCAACTAGAAGTGGCTCACCGACATCACGGAGTTCCAGATTCCAGCGGGTAAGGTGTATCTGTCCCCGATCGTCGACTGCTTCGATGGACTGGTGGTCAGTTGGTCTTATCGGCACACGTCCCGACGCCGAGCTTGTGAACACCATGTTGGATGCGGCTGTCGAGTCGGTGGCCGACAGCAAGACTCGGCCCATCGTTCACTCCGATCGCGGCGCTCACTATCGCTGGCCCGGTTGGCTGGCGCGAATGGGCGGTGCGAAGCTGATTCGCTCGATGTCGCGCAAAGGGTGCTCGCCTGACAACGCGGCCTGTGAAGGCTTCTTCGGCCGACTGAAGACGGAGCTGTTCTATCCTCGGAAGTGGCCAGCCACGAGCATCGAGCAGTTCATTCAAGAGCTCGATTCCTACATCCGCTGGTACAACGAAAAGCGAATCAAGATCTCTCTCGGCTCTCTCAGCCCGCTCGAGTACCGAGAGAGCCTCGGCATCGCGGCATAAACCAGTCCAAGATTTTGTACGCACCCCCGGTGGCTCAGATCTCGATCGGCGCCGACAAACTGACGCGCCTCCGCCGAAGTCATCCCGATCGACACCTTGACCTTGGCGGCATGCACTGGAGCGAGCAGCGCATATCGAGGCACCTGCGGCTTCGAGTCCCAGCCTCTGGCGACAAAGGCACGCACCAGGCTCGAGACGCTCACGCGATCTGATCGTGAGCGTTTGATCAGCGCGCCTTTCAGGCCGCGCATGTCGACGGTGACGAACTCATGAGGAACCGAAGCCATGGCACGAACGAGAGCAAAGCGAACGTTTGTGAACTTGGCGGCGCCGCCGCCTATCCTGTACTCATATCCTTTTCTTCTTCTACTGGCTCTTCGCGACCCGAATTGACTGAGAAGCGAACAACATCCGGCCAATTGGCGAACCAAAAGCGAGCCGGAAGCGGCCCCGAACCGAGCTCGAGATAGATGTTGGCGCGGCGCAGCCTCCGTAGGCGGCATCAACTATCTTGTCCGATTTCAGTGGTAGTCGTCTTCGAGTTGATGTCGAACGGCCAAGACGAACACGGTACCCACCGAAATCTCGTACAGGGCCACGTACCCGGTGGCGCCGAAGGTAATGACCAACTCCCGGCGCGTGAGACTCGTACCTGCCTTCCTAAAGAGGTGGGGAGTCCTGGCCAGCTGCACCTTGCAAGCCAACTCAATCTCATCTACTGCTCTGTCGGCGAGGTCTAGATCCTCGACCGTTTCGGCACGACTCAGGAGGTGCTCATGAAGTCTCTCGAGATCGGTACGAGCCGCCTCTGCGAAGACGACCTCAAAACTCATCAACGTGTCTGAAGTTGTTCCGTCGAGCTGCAGTCATCTCGCGCAGTCTGGCCAACACATCCTCGGCAGAATGCGTGATGCCGCCACGTTGAATCTCCTCCCATGCAGTTTGGCCACGAGCGTGGAATTCGGCCTGGACACGTCGGTATTCCACCGCGCGTCGCACGGTTGCTTCGATGAAGCCGGTCAGGCTTTCACCCTCGTGGAGCACGCTTTCTGCGGCGGCGCGGAACTCGGGCTCGACGCGAACTGGAGGAAGAGTTGTCGACTTCATTTCCGAAGCATAGCACTTGCGATGCATGTATGCATCATCAACGTGCCCTGCTGGACGAGTCTGACGGTCAGACACCCAGCGCCGGCACGCCTTATCCGCATGATGCGTTGTGAGATTCACCTCTGTATTTCCGGCCCGTTGCGTGTCCGGTCGCTCGCGAGCTGCACACGCTCGCGCGCGGGCTGGTGTCCTCGGTCCAGGGGGACGCGCTGCGGCTCGCGCGGCACTGTCGTGGTTCTTGCCATCATCGGCATGTCCTTGACGAAGTCGGCGATCCGTTTCGCCAGCGCCTGATCGTCCTTGCTTGTGGAGTCCGCCAAAGCCTTGAAGATCTGTCTCCAGGCATCGAGCGACTCTTGGCGGCTAAGGCGCGGTGCCCCGCCGCTCTTCTTCTGCGGCCGCTCCTTCCTCAGCCGTCCCTGTTCCCGGGCCCTGATGCGCCAGAGCTCGTCCCGGTTGCGGTTTTCGCCCCGGCTGGCCTGTCGTGTTGCCTCGGCGTCGATGCCCCACTCGCGCAGGCGCTCGGCGAAGGTCTCGCGCCAGCGGTGCAGGTCGGCCTTCCTCGGGTTGAGCCGTTGGCCGTGCTTCGACTCTGCCTTCACGCTCAGGTGCACGTGCGGATTGGCCTGGTGGTTGTGCAAAACCATGACGTAGCGGTGATCGGCGAACTCGACCTTCGCGAACTCGCGTGCGGCCCTCTGGACGGTGAGCGGATCGGTACCGCGCGGCATCGACAGCATGACATTGAAGGCCTCGCGTCGATGGCTCTCGTCGCCGATATAGGCACCGCCGAACTGCCATTGGCGCTCGATCTCCCTGACGGCGTCCTTGCCTTGCTCGACGGCTCCGCGATCGTCCTCGATGTGCAGCCGCCCGTTCTTGGTGATGTACCGAAAGTGCGCGCGGATGGCCCCCATCCCCCGGCCGCCACCGGTGACCTTGACCAGCACCTGGGGTGCCCGGCGCAGGGTGGCCTCGATGCGGCTGCGGATCGCCGCGGCCCGGCTTTGACCGCGCAGGCGCGGGGTCCATGCGTTGACGACCCGGTTCCGGGGGTAGAAGAGGCGCTCGCCCCATTGGACGAGGATGCCGTCGATGGATGGCTGCGAGCTCACGGTGGGTTCCCGACTCGTTCGCCGGCGATACCTTGCTTGGAGGTCAGACGCATGAGGGAGAGTTCGGAAAGGATCGGGGCGGCCAGGGCCAGATGGGCCTGCACGATCCTGTCTACTGAACCGTGGCGCGCGGTGTACTCACGGGCCGCCACAAACGATCCCTGGCGCAGCAATTGCGTCAGGTGGTTCATGTCCCGGCTGAGGAGCGCGAGCTCGTTCGAGGAGGCGTTTAACGCCCTGAACATTGCCGCCCGATCCGACGACGCGACCACGGGCGGCGCGCCGTCGATCAGACGCGTCAGGTAGACGCCGCGCGACAAGCCGGCCGCGCGAGCGTGACGGTTCAGTCTCGAAGCTGCGGTCCTCGGCAGTCGGACGGACAGCTTGATCTCAGGGGTGGTCGCGGGACCGGCTGATGGCGCAGAGGAATCGCTGCGTTCGGCGCCGAGCGCAGCAGCGAGGATGCTGCGCACCGCCGCGGATTCGGTCAGGCCCTGGCTCGCGGCTCGCGCCCTCAGCCCGGCCCGCAGGCCGCGCAGGTCGAGGGTAAAGAATTCGCGGCTTGGGGACGACATGGCAAGGGGGTCTGACGGTCAGACCCCTACGTCAAACGGGAAGCGAGATCCGCGATTCGCTGCCGCAACGCGACGAGATCGACGTCGCGACCTTCATGCTCGGCCACGTTTAGACGAGCAAGGGTTTGCTCGAGCCGGGTGCAGGCGGCGTTGGACTGGGCAAGCAGGGTGGCCCATGAAGTCGATGCGGCATTCGCCCGCATCGCCGTGATCGTGGTTCGCGTGATGTCGGCTTGCCCCGCGACCAGCGCCCTCACCCGATCGGGCTCTTCGTGATGAAGCTTGCTGAGCTCGTGCAGCGTTCGTGGGGACGTGCAGCGACCCTCCTTTAGCGCCTGATCCAGCTCGGGCGGTAGATCGAGCAGCGCCAGGTGGTGCGCCACGGACGTTAGGTTCATGCCGAGCCGCTTGGCGATAGTCGCGTTGGAGTCGCCCGCTTCGCTGCGGCTCTCGATGAAGCGCGCCAGGTCCAAAGGAGTGAGGCCGTGACGCTTCTGGTTCTCCGCGACCTGCGCGTACGGATCTGCCGGTAGATCGCGAATGACGACCGGAACGTGCGTCAATCCGGCTCGCCCTGCCGCCCGTAGACGCTTGGCGCCGAAGTGAATCAGGTGGCGACCGTTGCCATTGGCGGCGTGCACGACGATGGGCTGCAAGATGCCGCGCTCGCGGATGTCTTCAGTCAGCTCCTGGAGGTCGGTCTCGGGAAATTCGGTGCGCGGGTTGCAGCCGTCTTCATCCAGCAGATGGATCGCCACCAGCGCCGCTCGGCCAGGGAGATCAACGTCAGGGATCGGTGCACCGTTCGCTACCGAGGTAGACGATGGATCGCAAGGAATCGACGAAGCGTCTGCGAACGAAGGCAAGGCGTTCGGCTCTGGATCCAGTCCAGCCAGATCGAGCTGAACGCCTTTCGATTTGAGCCACGGCATGCGCATGGGCACATCGTGATGCCGAGTCTCGTCGTTGAAAAGTCCCCGCTCGTTTGGGGCCGTGAGTCCCGCGAGGTCGCGAGACGTCCACTGACGTTCAATGTGATCTCAGGAGGAGTTCGCGATGTTTACGATTTTTTTCGCATGCTTCGGCGCTTTCTTCTTCAGCGCGTCAAGATGATTGGCCCATGCCTGCATCATCTTCGCGCGCTGCGGGAGATACGTGGCATGGTTGTACGCCGCGCTCACGGCGTTTCGCTCCTGATGCGCCAGCTGCAGCTCGATGAGCTCATGCTGATGACCGAGTTCGTGCAGCACCGTCGAAGCGACGCCGCGAAAGCCGTGGCCGGTCATCCGCGAGTGATAGCCCATCCGGTAGAGAGCAAAGAGGATCGTGTTGTTGCTCATCGGCTTGTCGTGATTCCGCTCGCCGGGAAAGACCAGCGTCGAGAGACTCCGCAATGACTGCAACTCCTTGAGAACGGCGATCGCCTGTTTCGAGAGAGGCACGATGTGCGGCG
Organism: Caldimonas sp.; assembly: GCA_039935975.1. GTDB lineage: Bacteria > Pseudomonadota > Gammaproteobacteria > Burkholderiales > Burkholderiaceae_C > Schlegelella_A. The sequence goes on along the minus strand of JBDTJD010000104.1, from coordinate 3,884 downwards.
TCTTCATCTTCATGCGTTCGGCAGGGATCCGCCATTGGGCAGCGCCGAGATCAAACTCGTCCCAACGAGCACCGATAAGCTCGCCGGTACGGACGAAGGTCAGCGCCATCAACATGAGCGCGCCACGCGTGTGCGGACTGCCGTCGTAAGCCTCCATGCGATGCAGAAGCTGGGGCAGCTCGCTCGCGTCGAGACGCGGGTAGTTCACCTTCTTCATCGGTTTGAGGACGTCGGCCGGCTTGATGTCGGCAGCGGCGTTTCGAACAGCAATGCTGTGCGCAACGGCGTAGCGGCCGATCTGCGCTGCCGTCTGCAGCGCGCGCTTGGCATATTCGGGTGCCCCTCTCGCCTCGATCGCCAATGCACAGGCGGCCAGATGCGCGGCAGTCACAGACTCGAACGGCATCGAGCCCACGGAAGGGAACACGTCTCGCTCAAGGCGCGAGAGAACGCCTGCGGCGTGCTTCGCGTTCTTGCCAGTGCTCCAGCGTTTGTGCCAAGCCCGGGCGATGGCTTCATAGGAGTTCATCGCGGCGGCAAGTTGCGAGACCTTTGTCGCCTGGCGTACTTGGCTCGGATCTAACCCATCGCGCAACAGCTCGCGAGCCTTGTCGCGTTTCAGTCGGGCCTCTTTGAGCGAGACCTCGGAGTAGCTGCCAAACGAAAGCAGCTTCTCCTTGCCCGCAAATCGATACTTCAGGCGCCAGAGCTTTCCGCCCCTCGGCTGCACAAGCAAGTAGAGGCCGCGAGCATCAAATAATTTCAACGGTCTAGCACCAGGTTTGGCGTTTCTGACCGCGACATCGGTGAGCGGCATGGGGTAGGCGCTGAGGACGGGTCTGATGTACCCCGCGAATCTACCCCCGAATTTGCTCGGATGTCAACGAACTGCCCGAGACCTCCAGAAACAAAAACGCCCGGATTTACCGGGCGTAGTGTTGTTTTCTTGGTCCTCTTCGGGACCTCGTGGAACTCATTTCTGGCGGAGTGGACGGGACTCGAACCCGCGACCCCCGGCGTGACAGGCCGGTATTCTAACCAACTGAACTACCACTCCCGCTCTCGAACTCTCTTGCGCCGCTACGCAGCCGAAGCTGCGAATGGTGGCGTCCCCTAGGGGATTCGAACCCCTGTAATCACCGTGAAAGGGTGGTGTCCTAGGCCTCTAGACGAAGGGGACTTCAACTCTCGATACCGGCTCGTCAGGCTCGGCGTATTCAAACTATCTTGTGGAGGTAAGCGGGATCGAACCGCTGACCTCTTGCATGCCATGCAAGCGCTCTCCCAGCTGAGCTATACCCCCGTCGAAACTGATCCTGTCGACCGAATGCGTACCCTTTGACGAAAGATCCGCCATCGCGACCGAAGCCCGAGATTATAGCCAGCGAGCCGACACCGTCAGGCTCCGACCGCCGATGCGCCGATCAGGCGCCGGTCTCAGGATGCCGCTGCGAGTCGCCGAAGCACCACGGCGCGGTCGAAGGCCTCCAGCACGGCGTCGAGGGAAGGCGTCTGGGCGCGACCACAGACGACGACGCGCACGGCCGGTGCCAGGACGTTCATCTTCAGGCCATGCGCCGCCAGCGTTTCCTTGATGGCTGCGGCGATCGACGCCTTGTCCCAGGCAACTACCGCCAGTCGGACGCGCAGCGACTCGAGCGCCGGGCGGACGGCGGCGGTGACGTGCAGCGCGAGGTCGTCGCCTGTGGGGGCGACTTCCGCGTACAGCATCGACAGCCAGCCCGCGAGCTCGGCGCCGGTGCTGCAACGCTCCTTGAAGACGGCGCAGGCGCGCGCTAGCGAGTCGTCGTCGCTCGGCGCCGTGATGCCGCGCCGCGCCAGCTGGTCGCGCGCCAGCTCGATCAGCGGCGCATCGGCCAAGGCTTTCAGATAGTGCGCGTTGACCCAATCGAGCTTGACGGGATCCCACTGCGCGGGACTTTTCGACAGGTGACTGCCGTCGAACCAGGCGACCAGCTGATCGCGCGAGAAGAGCTCGTCGTCACCGTGGCTCCAGCCGAGTCGAGCGAGGTAGTTGAGCATCGCCTCCGGCAGATAGCCGCCCTCCTCGTACGACGTGACGCTGACCGCGCCGCGACGCTTCGAGAGCTTGTGTCCGTCGTCGCCGAGGATGATCGGCACGTGCGCGAAGACCGGCACCGGCGCGCCGAGGGCCGTGAAGATGTTGATCTGCCAGGGTGTGTTGTTGACATGCTCATCGCCGCGAAAGACATGGCTGATGCGCATGTCCCGGTCGTCGACGACCACCGCGAAGTTGTAGGTCGGGATGCCGTCGGCCCGAACGATGACGAGGTCGTCGATCTCGTGGTTCGAGATCGTGATCGGGCCCTTGACCATGTCGTCCCACTTGACGACGCCTTGCCGCGGATTGCAGAAGCGGACCACCGGCGGCACGCCTTCGGGCGCGGCCGGCAAGGTCTTGCCCGGCTCCGGACGCCAACGACCGTCGTAGAGCGTCTTCTCGCCGCGCGAGCGCTGCGCCTCTCGCATCGACTCGAGCTCGGCCGGTGTCGCATAGCAGTGGTAGGCGGTGCCGGCGGCGAGCATCTGCGCGACGACCTCGGCGTAGCGCGCGAGGCGCTGCATCTGGTAGATCGGACCTTCGTCGTAGCCGAGTCCGAGCCAGCGCATCGAGGCGAGGATCTGCTCGACCGAGGCCTCGGTCGAGCGCGCGACGTCGGTGTCCTCGATGCGCAGAACGAAGTCGCCACCGTGGTGGCGCGCGAAGGCCCACGAGAAGAGCGCCGTGCGCGCCGTGCCGAGATGGAGAAAGCCGGTCGGCGACGGCGCGATCCGGGTGCGCACCCGCTGGCCCGGACGCAACGCCGGCGGTGGATGCGCGTGGGAGCCGCTCACAGCCCGACGAAACCGCGCGCGAGGTCGGCCTGGATGTCCGCGACGTCGTCCAGACCCATCGCGATCCGGATCATCCCCTGCGTGATGCCGGCCGACTGACGTTGCGCCTCGGTGAGACGGCCATGCGAGGTGCTTGCCGGATGGGTGATCGTCGTCTTGGTATCGCCGAGGTTGGCGGTGATGGAGCAGACCTCGGTGCTGTCGATGACGTGAAAGGCGTTCTTGCGCGCGAGCACCGGATCGCTGTCGCGCGCCTTCACCACGAACGACACGACTGCACCGCCGCGACCCGACTGCTGCGCCATCGCGAGAGCATGCTGCGGGTGCGACTCGAGGCCCGGGAAATACACGCGCTCCACGGCGCCCTGCGTCTCCAGCCAGCGCGCCAGCGTCAAGGCGCGTTCGCTCTGGGCCGCCATCCGGATCGAGAGCGTCTCCAGCCCCTTCAACACGACCCACGCGTTGAACGGCGACAGCGTCATGCCGGCACTGCGCATCACCGGCACGAGGCTGGCGTTGACGAACTGCTCGCTCGCGCAGACGGCGCCTGCGATGACCCGGCCCTGGCCGTCGAGGTACTTGGTTCCGGAATGAACGACGAAGTCGGCCCCGTATTCGATCGGGCGCTGCAGCGCCGGCGTGCAGAAGCAGTTGTCGACGGCGAGGTGCGCGTTGGCGCTGTGCGCGATCTCGGCAAGGGCGCGGATGTCGCACACCTCGGTCAGCGGGTTGGTCGGCGACTCGGCGAAGAGCAGCCGGGTGTTCGGCTTGATGGCTGCGCGCCACTGCTCGACGTCGGTCTGCGAGACGAACGTCGTCTCGACCCCGAACTTGGCGAATTCGCGACCGAAGAGCATCACGGTCGAACCGAATACGCTCTGCGAGCAGACGACGTGGTCGCCCGCCTTCAGCAGGCCCATGCCGAGCAGAAGGATCGCGCTCATGCCGCTCGAGGTGGCGATGCAGGCACCGGCGCCTTCGAGCGCCGCCAACCTCCGCTCCATCAT
>JBDTJD010000103.1:0-6664 GCA_039935975.1 Caldimonas sp. | reverse complement strand
GTTTCCGTCTTTCCCTCCAGGTGCTGCGACATGCAGCGACGACAACCGCCGGGAGAGACTTCATGCAGACCAGCCGAACGACTTTCATGACGCGGTGGATCGCCGCGACCTGCTTCACCGCACTGCTCAGCGCCTGCGGGGGCGGCGGCAGCGACACGGCGGCATCCACCGGCAACGTCGGGCCCGAGGGCGCCGTCGTCACCTCGGACGACCACATGGCGACCCTGAGCGTGCCGGCCGGCGCGGTGAGCAGCCGGATCAACGTCACGCTCCAGGCAGCCAGCTCCGGCTTCACCACCAGTCCGCTGATCGTTGCCGGCTCCACCTACCTGCTCGACTCGCCCGACACCGATCTGGCTAGCGCCGCGACGTTGTCCATCACGGTGCCGGCGGGTGCCCTGCCTGCCGCCAAAGTGGCCCGCAACGACCGCAAGCACGCGCTGGCGGGACTGAGCTACGACGATCTCGTCGGCTGCGACACCCCCATCATTTCCGGACAGCCCCTTGCCGCAGGGACTCGCTGCTACTTCATCGCGCCCAAGTTCGACGACCCGGGCGGCCCGGGCACCGGCCCTGTCCTGGGGTACTGCGGTGACGAATACCGACCCGTTGCCCTGGGCGCCACCGTGAACGTGGGCAAGGCTTTCGCCCTCAACGTCCAGGCGCAGGACGGCAGCCTCTACACCGGCTTCTTCCAGGTCTGCGAAGTACCGCCCGCTCCGGCGCCGCAGATCGCCGACGTGTCGCTGGCGGCACCCGGACTCTTCGCGTCGATCTTCGATGCCCATACGGGCACGGTCACGGCGCAGGTGAGCCATCTGTTCCAGGGCGTGATGGGCGTTCTGCTGGACACCCAGGCGCCGGTGGTGACGATGAGCGCCAGCGTCGTCTCCGATGGCAACGGCAACGCGCACTACGTGGTGTCGGGCACCGCCATCGACAACATCGGCGTCAAGCAGGTCGTCCTGAGTCGGATCGACGGGATCAACCCCCAGACCCTGGCGATCACGCTCACACCGCTGGCCCAGCTCACGCCGGGCGCCTACAGCTACACCTCGCCGGTGATGCCGCTCGCAAGCATTCAGGACCAGGCTCTGGCCGTGCGTGCCACCGACAGCGCCGGCAACATCGGCGCCCAATGGGTGCTGCTGAACACGGCCCTGCCGACGCTGACGGCCTTCAGCGCGAGCCCCGCGACGGTCAACCCCGGCAGCGTGGTCACGCTCAGCTGGTCGGCTGCAAACGAAGCGACGCTGACGCTCGACCACGGCATCGGCGACGTGACCGGCCTGAGCAGCAAGAGCGTCACCGTCAATGCGGCCACGACCTACACGCTCACCGCAACCAATCCGAACGGATCGGTCACGGCCACCACCAGCGTCGCCGTCGGCAGCACCGTCAACCGCTACGTCGACCCCGTGAACGGCAGCGATGCCAACGCCTGCGCGCAGGCCGCGCCGTGCAAGACCATCAACAAGGCGATGACCGGTGCACCGGCCAATGCGGCCGTCTATCTGGTGGACGGCAGCTACCCGACCGAAAGCGTGACGATCCCCGACGGAGTGGCGCTGCGGGCCAGCAACCCGGGGTTGGCGACGTTGAAGAACGTGACGCTGGCAGCGGCCGGATCAGCCAGCCTCAACGGCCTCGTGTTCGACCAGACCGTTGCCGGTTGTTCCAGCATCACCGCCGTCAGCGCGGTCGGCGCACCCACGCTCGGCCTGACCGGCGTGCTGTTCAAGTGCGGCGGTGGCGTGAACCTGGGCGGCAAGGTGCAGGCCGTGATGACGCCGGGGCTGCTGGCAGGCGGCGTCTACACCGCGTTCTCGGTGGCGCCCGCGCCGATCGTGAACCTGACCGGCACGGCTCAGTTGCAGGTGCAGGGCGGCATCTTCGACTTCAACAACTTCGGGCAAGGGGCCTACGGTCCCGGGCGCATGAACGCCGCGGGCAGCAGCCTGCTCGTTCTCGACGGTGTCACCGTTCGCAATCTGAGGGAGCAGGCCGTGGTGCTGTCGGGCAACGGCAGCGCCACCTTGCGCAACCAGACGCTGATCGACCATGTGGGCGACGCCGGCTTCTGCGCGCCGGGCGCCGCCCTCGTGATGACCGGCACCGGCACGCTGACGCTGGACCACGCGACGATCAGCAACGGCCCCAACGCCGCCATCTGCGTCGGATCCGGCGGGACGGACGTGCCCACGGTCACGATCACGCAAAGCACGATCAGCAACATGGCGGGCGCGGCCATCGCCAGCAACACCGGCGTCAGCGCGGACGCCAAGATCACCGCCAATGGTCTGACGCTGAGCGGCAACGGGCGCGGCATCGACTGGACCAGTTCCTCCGCCGCATCGAGCCTGGACCTGTCCAACCTGACGGTGACCGGCAACACCTACAACGGCATCACCGTGTCCAACGGGTCGCTGCGGCTGCGCTCGAGCACCGTGTCGGGTAACGGCCAGGAAGGTGGCGTGGTGCTGAGAGGCAGCGCGATCGCTGGCACGTTCGATCTGGGCACAAGCGCCAGCCCGGGCGGCAACACCTTCGTCGGCAACACGGGGCCGGGGCTGAACTCCGTGGTCGACGCGGGCGTCACCGTGCACGCCGTGGGCAACACCTGGAAGGCGAGCACCCAGGGTGCCGACGCGAACGGCCGCTATTCGACGGCGCCCGCCTACGCGCCGGTGATCAAATCGGGCGCAACGGCAGGCGCGAACTTCAACATCGGGAATCCATCCACGCTTGAACTGTGAATCCGGTGCGCCGCTACCGATCGGATCTCGTGAACCCATCCGCGCTCCACCGCTCGCTCCCCACGCCGTGATGGACAACGAACAGCCCCTTCGGGTCGTACCTGTCCTTCACCGCGAGGAGGCGCGGATAGTTCGCGCCCCAGAACGCGTTCTGCCAGTCCGCCTCGAAGTAGTCGCTCTCCGAGACATAGGCACCGGCTGACGGGACGAGCTTGCGAAGCTCGGCCGCCGCCCGCGCGATGGCCTGCGCTTCCCGGCGCGCCGAGGCGACGTCGGGCTCGCGGCCGGCGACGCCCGGATACGCCGGCTGCTCTCCGGCGCCGAGGATCGCAAGTGCGAAGGCATCGAGCACGGCCGGGTTCGTGGCGGTGTCGCGTGCTGCGGCCACGGCGTCGGCCGGCGCGCCGGCGAGCCCCTTGTTCAGATGCAGCGACACGCCCCAGTGTCGGCTCGCCGCGAAGAGCGCCTCGGCCAGCGCGGGGCGGCGATCGGCGAGCAGGAGCGCGGCGGGCAGCCAGGTGGAGCTGTAGCCATGCAGGAACTGGCCCGCCTGTCCCTGATCGCCCGGCCAGAACACGTTGCTCGGCGACGCGCCGGGTCGATCGTCGCGGCTGATGAATCCAAGCGTGCGCTTCAAGAAGGTCGGCGCCCAGAAATCGCGTGCCGATGTCGAGACGATCTTCAGGAGCGAGAACTCGGTCTTCAGCCCGGCGCTGGCGTCGACCGCGTCCATGAACGGTTTCCACACCGCTTGCGCCTCGCTGCGGGTCAGGCCCTGGAACACCATCGAGATCCGCAGGCTGTCGTCGGGACGAAAGCGGATCTGCTCACCCCAGTGCGGATCGATCAGGTGCTCGGCGCAGAAGTCGAGGGTCAAGCCGATGAGCTTTCGAAAAGCGGCCGGCGACGCGGCGTGGATCGTCAGGTTCACCGCACCGAAATTTTCCGGCAGCGGATGAACGCGCAAGGTGAGCCGCGTCACGACACCCAGGCAGCCCCCACCGCCCCCCTTCAGTGCCCAGAACAGATCGGGGTGGCTGCAGGCATTGGCGATCCTCACCTCACCGTCGGCGGTGACGACTTCGGCTTCGAGGAGACTGCCCGCCGCGAGACCGTAGGCCTTCGAGAAGCTGCCGAAGCCGCCGCTCTGGATCAGGCCGGCGACGCCGACGGTCATGCAGCCGCCGCCCTGCACATAGCCGCCCGCCTTTGTCGTCACCGCGTCGTAGACCTGCGCCCAGATGGCACCCGCGCCGATCGAAACTGCCCGCGTCGGCGCAGCCTGCCCGGCGCAGCCTCGCGCGACGAACGCGTCATGGAGCGTGATCGCGTTCATCTTGCGCGTCCAGACCAGGAGCGAATCGGTTGCGTTCGAGGTGCCCTGGTAGCTGTGCCCGCCCCCCTTGACGACGAGGCGCAGCGCGTTCTGGCGCGCGAAGTCGACGGCCGCGACGACGTCGGCCGTGTTCCGCGCCGCGACGCCGTAGACGCTCGGCATCGACGTCCATGCGCCGACCCAGCCGAAGGTCTGGGTCAGGGCGACGTCGTCGCCGAGCGCGTAGGGGTTCTTGGCCGACTTGAACAGCCGGGCGCATGCGGCTCCGGTCGGCGCGGCGACGCACTCGGCGAACGGCGAATGGATCTCGACGAGGGCGCCACCGACCCGATCGCCGAGCTGCTTCCAGCGCTCGGGCGAAGGCCAAGCCGCGTCGCCGGGGCGCACCCGAGCGATCGTCGCTGCCGCAGTTGCCCGGCCGCCGAGACCCAGGAGCGGCAGGGCCACCGCGCCCAGACGCAGCGAACCGGCGGCCTGGAGAAGTCTTCTTCTGCTGAAGAGAAGGCGCGGGGGCTCCATCACACGGACGAGTCTAGGACGGGACCAGGGCGGGGAAGTTTTGTGGCAAGCTGGCGCGATGAACGAATCAAGCGCGAAATGGGTGAGACTGGTCTCTGCACTGTGCCTGGGCGCAGCCTTCGTTGCCGGCTGTGCGACGACGGGCTCCGGGAACAGCCCGATGTCCGGCAAGTGCGATCCCACGGGGAGCTCCGAGGCTCGCCAGGCCTGCAACCGATAACGATCTCTTCGGTCGGTCGCCTTTTTTACGATCGACGGCTCGCCCCACAGGCCGATGGTTCGGCGCCGACTCATCGGGCCAAGCGCTGCAGTGCCTTGATCCGCTTCCAGAGCAGCGCCTTCGGCACCGTCGTGATCTGAAGCGCTTCCATGCAGCGGTCGAGCCTCTGCGGGCGGGCGCGCAACGCCTCGATCGCCTTGTCCAGATCTGCGGCAACGCTCTTGCCGTAGGCGGTCGTCGCCTTGGCGAAGGCCCGACTGAACAGGGCTGCGTCGGGCTGCATCAGCGCCAGGTCGATGAGGTCGCGGCTCATCACCGCGTCATCGCCCCAGCGGTCGGAGTTGGCGAGCAGCTTGCTCGCCGCCATGTCGAGCGGCGTGAGCGTGGCGACGCCGCACAACCGATCGGCCGTGCCCGGGGCCTCGAGCGAGATGCGGCGTTCGCTCACGATCTCGAACTTGACGTCGACGCCTTCGGTGCGCAGCAGGGTGCGGATGCCGTACTGGTCGGCGCGCACCTCACGCGCGGCCTCGAGCAGCGCGCCCTGACGCGCGATCGATTGAACGCCCAGGGGCCCGGTGAGCCGCTCGCGCAGCGCGCGATAGCCCTCGGTCGCGGAGACGAGAAAGTCGATGTCGACCGACTCGCGGTATTCGCCGTAGCGCAAGGCCATCGCCGTGCCGCCGCCGAACCAGCACGCGCTGGCGGCAAGCAGCTCGGCATCGAGCGCGCGCAGGACAGCGGCGATGCGGCGGTGGTGCGGCCGCTCAAACAAGGAGCCGCCCTCCCCCGAGGTGGAGCACCAGCGCGTTGACGAGGGCACGCTCGGCGGCATCGAGCGCCGCGGTGTCGACGTGGCGCCAGTTGCGCTCGTAGAGGCCCAGCGCCTCCGCGGGCGCAATGGTGGTCACGCCGTGCAGCTGCCAGGCGAGCTTGTTCAGCTGCGGGTAGTCGGCGAGGCGGATGCGCGCCGGAAACGGCGGCTTGCCGCCGGCCGCGCCCGCGCCGCGGCGACGCTCGCGCGGATCGACGAGCTCGAGCTCCAGACCGACGGCCGTTGCGGCGCCGATGTAGGCGCCCATCGTCACCGAAGGCTCGCCGCGCTCGATGCGCTGGAGGGTGACGCGCGACATTCCTGCCGCCTCGGCGGCATCGACAGCGCTGACCTTCAGCGTCTTGCGCCGCTCGCGGATGCGCTCGCCCAGCGCGGCGAGCTTGGTCGCGGCGCTGGCGTCGAAGGGAGGAGCACGCGCAGGCATTTGTATCTCATTCTATTCAAAACCATAATTTTGTCAAGAATGAGATACATCTTCCCTCACATCGCCGGCCCGGACAGGTTGGCCGTGGCGACCGCCTCAGCGTGCGCCGGCGCCGGTCTCGCCTGCTGGTGCGAAACCAGGATCTGGCCGAGGAAGTTGCGCGTCGTCTCATGCTTCGGATGGGCGAAGAACTCCTCCGGCGGCGCCTCCTCGACGATGCGGCCTTCGGCCATGAAGACGACGCGGTCGGCGACGCTTCTCGCGAAGCCCATCTCGTGCGTGACGCAGAGCATCGTCATGCCGTCCTCGGCCAGGCCGATCATGGTGTCGAGAACCTCCTTGACCATCTCGGGGTCGAGCGCCGAGGTCGGCTCGTCGAACAGCATGATCTTCGGGTTCATGCACAGGGCCCGCGCGATCGCGACGCGCTGCTGCTGGCCCCCGGAGAGCTGGCTCGGGTACTTGTTCGCCTGCTCGGGGATGCGCACGCGAGTGAGGTACTTCATCGCCGTGGCCTCGGCTTCCTCCTTGCTCATGCCGCGCGAGCGCATCGGCGCCAGCGTGCAGTTCTGAA
>JBDTJD010000102.1:0-4126 GCA_039935975.1 Caldimonas sp. | reverse complement strand
ATGCGGCCGAACGACGAGTTCTACCTGATGGGCCGCGTGCCGCGCCAGAAGGCCTGAGGATCGGCGACCCGATGCGCTACACGGTCGTCATCCCGGTCCTGAACGAGCTGCGCTACACCGAGCAGTGCATCGCCAGCCTGATTGCCCACGGCACACCGGCCGGCGCGATCCTCGTCATCGACAACGGCAGCAGCGACGGCACGCCCGCGTGGCTGGCGGCGCATCCCGAGATCCGCTCGGTGCGAAATGCCGTCAACCTCGGCTGCGGCGGTGCCTGGACGCAGGGCGCCCTGCTCGCGCAGACCGAAGGCAGCGACTGGACAGTGCTCCTCAACAACGACGTCCTCGTCAGCGGGGGCGCGATCGACGCCATGCTCGCGGCCGCCGACCGGCACGGGCTCGACGTCGTCAGCCCTGCGCTCGCCGAGGGCGCGCTCGACTACGACTTCGAGATCCACTCGACGGCGTTCGTGAAGGCGATGGCCGGGACGCTGCGGCCCGGCTGGTTCCACGGCGTGTGCTTCGCGGTGCGCAGGAAGGTGTTCGAGGCGATCGGCTTTCCCGATACCGACCGCCGCCTGGGCGGCCGCGAGGACGTGGAATTCCTCGTCCGTTGCCGGCGCCATCAGGTGCCGGTGGGGACGGTCGGCGACGCGCTGCTTCATCACTTCGGCTCGATCACGCAGAAGGCGATCAAGCTCGAGACCGGTCAGAAGGACCTCGGCGACCGCGACTACTTCTACGCCCGCGTCGGCATGAACTGGCTGGCGAGGAAGCGTTTCAAGGCCGAGCGGGCGTCGCTCGCGCGCCGCTGGGTCGACGCCGAGCGCCGCGAGCATGGCTACGCGATGCACATGCTGCGTGACGGCGGCGCGTGGAGCGACGCGCGCTACCTCTGACCCGCGGGCCCCCAAGGCTCCGGCCTCAGACGCCGCCCTGGTATCCGGCGTGCGCGTCGCCTTCGCTGACGAGGTTGAGCTGGCCGCAAAAGCGCTTCGACCAGCGCGCACGCGAGATCCATTCGATGCCGCTGCCGACTTCCGAAGCGACCTCGTCACGCAGTCGCTTCAGGAGCAGCCAGCTGCCGAGCCGCTCGGCGCAGAACGACCAGAGCCGCGCCTGGTAGCCGTCGCGCACGGTCGAATGACGCGCGACGCACGCGCGCACGACGCGCTCCACACTCTCGGTGCTGGCCAGCCAGAACGCCGCCGGATACACGCCGAGCTCGACGCCACCCGGGACGAGCACATCCTCGCGGAAGAACGCCAGGACCTCGCGCCGGTCGAGCACGCCCTGGTCGACGGCCTCGCCGGTGAAGCGCAGCAGGTCCTCGACGCAGTGATCGCGTGCGTACTCCTTCAGGTAACCGCGCCGGTGCCACGGCACGCGCGTGAAGCGGCGCGGCGCGGTGACGAGGAACTGCGCATCACCGGGCAGGAGCGCTTCGGCAAGCCGGCCGCCGTCGAGCGACGACTTCGGCACGACGTCCATGACGCGATAGCGCGGGTCGCGCACGCCGCTGATGCGCGCCCGCGACACGAACTTGCGGTACTGGCAGAGGCCGACGCGAGTCGCCTGCGGATAGCGCTCGCGCACGAGCCGGGCGAGCGCGAACGCACCGGCGGTCGAGCCCAGCTGGGGATGGTGCACGTCCCATTCGGGCGCGAGGTCGCGCAGGTTGAGTGCGCCCTCGTGCTGCGCTGCGCCGAGGTGGATCGGCACGACCCACGACGGAAACTCGAGCGTCAGCGCAACGTGCGTCAGACAGGCGTAGATCAGCCCGCCGTCGCCCGGCGACGTCAGTTCAGCGGACACGCCGCAGGTAGCCGTGCGGGGCGACGCCGATCAGGATCTTCGCGTCGACCCGTCGGTCGACCTCGAATTCGGGATGGTCGGCCAGATAACGCCGCGCCGCCGTCTTCGGGTTGTCGCCCGGACCCCAGGGCCGGTCGAAGCTGAGCGGCGCGGGCAGGTCCTCGACGATGGTGTCGAAGACGACGCAGTAGCTGCCGACGGTGGTCATCGGCGCGTAGGCCTCGAGCTCGGCGAGCACATGCGCGTGAGTGTGGTTGCTGTCGAGGCAGACCAGGACGCTCTTCTTGCCCGCGGCCATCGCGCGCACCTGGGCAAGGACATCGGCGGCGACGCTCGAACCTTCGATCATGGTGATGCGGCGAAACATCGGATGCGCCTCGATCGCGGCCTTGTTGTGGGCGCGGATGTCGATGTCGACGCCGACGACCCGGGCGTCGGCCGGGCCACCGCATGCCGCGTTGAGCTCGAGCATCGAAGCCGAGAAGATCAGCGAGCCCCCGTGGGCGATACCGGTCTCGACGATCAGCTCGGGCTGCAGCGTCCAGATCAGCTCCTGCATCGCCACGATGTCCTGCGGGTACTGGATGATCGGCCGGCCAAGCCAGGAGAAGTTGTACGAGTACTTCGCCGCGATCGACGCGTTCATGAAGCCCTCGGCGGCGTCCTGCAGCGGCCGGTCGGCGGCGTTGGCCTCGATCCGGCTCGCGACTTCGCGCTCGAATTCGTTCATGTTCCGCTCCCGTGGTCGATCGGCAGGCAGTGAAAGCGGTGCGAGGTCATGGCTTCGATCTCCTGCAGGTAGTTGCTGTTCATCACGAAGACATCCGCGCCGGCCGGCAGGTGCGCCATCGCCTCGTCGGGCGACTGCACGACGAGGCCGGTGGCCGCGAGATGGCGACCCTGCTTGGCCGGGTTGATGTCGATGACGGTGTCGATGGCGGCGCCCGCGCGCTCCATGAAGAGCGCGAAGATCACGCCCTTCGACGCGCCGCCCCAGATCGCACCGCCGTCGCCGCTTGCCGCGAGGCGCGCACGGCTGGTCGCGATCGCGTTCATGAAGCCGGAAGGCAGGGCGAATTCGTCGCTCGCCGGCCGGCGCGGCGTGCGAAGCGTCGCCAGATCCGCGACGACCGAAAGGTACTGGCCCGAGAAGGAATGCCCCACCTCGTGCACGGTGCCGAACATGCGCTCGAAGTCGACGCGGCGAAAGTAGTTGACGTGCTCGTAGAAGAGGTCGAACCACGCGTGGTGGCGTGCGATCCAGTCGAGGCACGGCACCTCGATGTAGATCCTGCCTTCGCCGCCGTTCGCGTCGCGCAGGCCGGCCAGGAAGGCGAGCGGGTCGGGCACGTGCTCGAGGACATGGCGCAGCACCAGGCCGTCGGCACGGATGCCCGTTTCGGGCGTGAAGAAGGCCTTGATGACGCGCGGGTTCGAGCCTTCGTAGGTCGGGTCGAGCCCCGTGACGTCGAACCCGGCGGCGAGCAGCCGCTCCAGGAACAGCCCCTTGCCGCAGCCCACCTCGACCAGGCTTCGTCCGGCGAAGTGACGGCGCATCAGGTCGAGCACGGCGTCGAGATGGCGCGCGAATGCGCCGCTCAGCCCCTGCTCGTTCTGGTAGTCGGCGTCGTACTCGACGAGCTCCGGACGAAATGCCTGGTTGAAGACGAGCCCGGTCTCGAGCGACTGGACCAGGACGACATCACCCCGGGCACACTCGCGCGCCGCCTGTGCGGTCGGAAACATGCGGTTCTGCAACACCGGCAGCTGCTCGGCGCGATAGACCTCGCGGCAGGCCGCGCTCATCGTGCCGCCGCCTCGGCGTCCTCGCGCAGGCAGCGCCTGAGCTTGGCGTCGTCGCCCCAGAACGCCATCGGCTCGTGGGCCGGATACGGATAGCGACCGAGATCGAGCTCGATCGTCCTGCCCTGCGAGGAGAGCCAGCGCTCGACGAGCGCCCGCACCGCGATCGGCTGGCCGGAGCAGACGTTGACAATGCCGTGGTCGCAGCGCGCGAGCGCGAGGCGGACGAGATCGTCGGCGGCCTCCTCGACCGCGAGGTAGTCGCGCAGCTGATCGCCGCCCGACATCGGGAAGCTCGCCGCGCCGGCATCGAGCGCGCGCTGCAGCTGCGGCAGGATCGCGCTCGACGCCTGGCCCTCGCCGTGCAGGTAGAAGAGACGAGCCCAGGTGAGATCGAACGGGCGCTCTCGCTGCAGCGCCTGCAGGCGCCGACGGAGCGTGTCCTTGCCGACGGCATAGGCATTGGCAGGCGCCGCCTCCGCGGTCTCGGCGAGGGCGCCCGACTGCA
>JBDTJD010000101.1:0-2998 GCA_039935975.1 Caldimonas sp. | reverse complement strand
CAGATGTCGGCCGTGCGAAGGCCCGACTTGAGCACGTCCTGGACCGCTCGCTCGATGCGGGCGGCAGCGTCCGGCTGCTGAAGGGAGAAGCGAAGCATCATGGCCACGGACAGAATTGTAGCCAGCGGGTTGGCGATGTCGCGGCCGGCGATGTCGGGGGCGCTGCCGTGACTCGGCTCGTAGAGGCCCTTGCCGGACGAATCGAGCGAGGCCGAAGGCAGCATGCCGATCGAGCCGGTGAGCATCGCGGCCTCGTCCGAAAGGATGTCGCCGAACATGTTCCCAGTGACGACCACGTCGAAGCTCTTGGGCGCGCGAACGAGCTGCATCGCGGCGTTGTCGACATACATGTGGTCCAGTGCGACATCAGGATACTGCGCATGCACCTCGGTGACGACGTCCCTCCAGAACTGGAAGGTCTCCAGCACGTTGGCCTTGTCGACGCTGGTGAGCCTCTTGCTCCGCTTCTGCGCGGCCTTGAAGGCGACGTGGGCGATGCGCTCGATCTCCGGCCGCGAATAGCGCATCGTGTCGAAGGCCTCGTCGACGCCGACGAAGGCGCCGTCTGGCGACAGGCGACGTCCGCGCGGCTGGCCGAAGTAGATGTCGCCGGTGAGCTCGCGGATGATCAGGATGTCGAGTCCCGCAACCAGCTCAGGCTTTAGGCTCGATGCCGCCGTGAGCTCGGGGTAGCAGATCGCAGGTCGGAAGTTGGCGAACAGGCCGAGCGCCTTGCGCAAGCCGAGGATCGCCTGCTCCGGCCGAAGCGCGCGTGCAAGGGTGTCGTATTTCCAGTCGCCGACGGCGCCGAAGAGAACCGCGTCGGCGGCCTTGGCCAGCGCGAGCGTGGCATCGGGCAGCGGATGACCGTGCGCTTCGTACGCAACCCCGCCCACGAGGGCCGTTTCCGTCTCGAAGCGCAGATCGAGCGCATGGAGGACGCGTTCGGCCTGGGCGACGATCTCCGTGCCGATGCCGTCGCCGGGAAGAATGGCGATCTTCATTTGACGGTCGCCGCCAGCCACGGCTGCCTGAGCAGACGCTCGGCTTCGAACTCGCGGATCTTGTCCGCATGGCGCAGCGTGAGGGCGATGTCGTCGTAGCCGCCGAGCAGGCAGAACTTGCGGAACGGCTCGACGTCGAAGGCGATCTCGACCTGATCGGGTCTGACCACGACCTGGCGCTCGAGATCGATCGTCAGGCGATAGCCCACGAAGGCGTTGACCTCGTCGAAGAGCTTGTCGACTTCGCTTTCGCCGAGACGGACCGGCAGGATGCCGTTCTTGAAGCAGTTGTTGAAGAAGATGTCGGCGTAGCTCGGCGCGATCAGGGCGCGAAACCCGTACTGCTGCAGCGCCCACGGTGCGTGCTCTCGCGACGACCCGCAGCCGAAGTTCTTTCGCGCCAGCAGGATCGAAGCGCCGCGATAGCGCGGCTGGTTGAGGACGAAGTCCGGGCGGGGCTTGCGGGTCGCCGGATCCTGCCCGGGCTCACCGGGGTCGAGATAGCGCCATGCATCGAAGAGGTTGGGGCCGAACCCGGACTTCTTGATCGACTTCAGGAACTGCTTCGGGATGATCGCGTCAGTGTCGACGTTTTCCCGGTCCATCGGTGCGACCAGCCCGATGTGAGTGCGAAATGGCTCCATGGATCGACCCTCAGGACAGACGGCGGACATCGACGAAGTGGCCTTCGATCGCTGCCGCCGCAGCCATCGCCGGGCTGACGAGATGCGTCCGCCCGCCCGTGCCCTGGCGCCCTTCGAAGTTGCGGTTGCTGGTCGAGGCGCAACGTTCGCCCGGCTCGAGCCGGTCGGCATTCATGGCCAGGCACATCGAGCATCCCGGCTCGCGCCATTCGAAGCCGGCGCCCTTGAAGACCGCATCGAGCCCTTCCCGCTCGGCCTGCTCCTTCACGAGACCCGATCCGGGCACGACCATGGCGAGCTTGACGTTGGCGGCAACGCGCGAGCCCAGGCGGCGCACGACGGCCGCGGCCTCGCGAAGATCCTCGATGCGGGAGTTCGTGCACGAGCCGATGAAGACCTTGTCGACGCGAATGTCGGTGATCGGCTTGTTCGGCTCGAGCGCCATGTACTTCAGGGCGCGCTCCATCGCGTCGCGCTTGCCGGGATCGAGCTCGTCCTCGGGATCGGGGACCCGGCCGCTCACCGGCACGACCATCTCGGGCGACGTTCCCCATGTCACCTGGGGCTGGACCTCCGACGCATCGAAGGCGACGACCTGATCCCAGCGCGCGTCGGCATCGGATCGAAGCGTGCGCCAGTAGGCCTCGGCGAGCTTCCATTCCAGGCCCGACGGACTGAACGGACGGCCGCGCAGGTAGGCGATGGTCGTGTCGTCGACCGCGACGAGCCCAGCGCGCGCGCCCGCCTCGATCGCCATGTTGCACACCGTCATCCGGCCTTCCATGCTGAGCGCGCGAATGGCGCTGCCGGCGAACTCGATCGTGTAGCCGGTGCCGCCGGCGGTGCCGATCCGGCCGATCACCGCGAGCACGATGTCCTTCGCGCTGCAGCCGTGCGGCAGCTTGCCGTCGACCCGCACGAGCATGTTCATGGCCTTGCGGGCGAGCAGCGTCTGCGTGGCAAGGACGTGCTCGACCTCGCTCGTGCCGATGCCGTGGGCGAGCGCGCCGAATGCGCCGTGCGTCGAGGTGTGCGAGTCGCCGCAGACGACGGTCGTGCCGGGCAGCGTCGCGCCCTGCTCCGGCCCGATGACATGGACGATGCCCTGGCGGCGATCGTTCATCTTGAACTGCGTGATGCCGACGCGGTCGCAGTTGGCGTCGAGCGTGTCGACCTGCAGGCGCGAGATCGGATCGGCAATGCCTTGCGAACGATCGGTCGTCGGCACGTTGTGGTCGCTCACCGCAAGGTTCGCGGACACGCGCCAGACCTTTCGTCCGGCGAGAGCGAGGCCTTCGAAGGCCTGCGGGCTCGTGACCTCGTGGACGAGATGGCGATCGATGTAGAGGA
>JBDTJD010000100.1:0-3047 GCA_039935975.1 Caldimonas sp. | reverse complement strand
CGGGGCTGCTCTATCCGGCGTACCGGCTGCTGATCCTCGGCGTCGGCCTGGCGCTCGCGTTTGCCCTCTGGCTCCTGGTGCAGAAGACGCGCATGGGCGCACTCGTTCGCGCCGGCGCCTCGAACCGCGAGATGGCGACCGCCATGGGCACCGACATCCCGCGCCTCTTCACGATCGTCTTCGGCATCGGCGCAGGCCTGTGCGCGGTTGCGGGCGCACTGCTCGGGCCGCTCCTCGCGGTGCAGGTCGGCATGGGCGAGAACATCCTGATCCTGGCCTTCGTGGTCATCGTCATCGGCGGCATCGGCTCGATCCGCGGCGCGCTCGTCGGCGCGATCCTCGTCGGCGCCATCGACACGCTCGGCCGGACGTTCCTGCAGCACGCGCTGCGCCAGACGCTGCCACCGCAGTGGGCGAGCGCAGCCGGGCCGGCGATCGCCTCGATCGCGGTCTACGTCTTCATGGCCGTCGTCCTCGCGATCAAGCCGCAAGGCCTGTTCCCGGCGCGCGGCTGATGCGGCTTTTCGTTCGCCTGCTGCCGGTCGCGGCCGCCGGGCTTGCCGCGATCGCGCTGCCGTTCGTGCTGCGCGCGCTCGGCCTCGACTACTACCTGAGCCTGGCGAGCCGCATCGTCGTCTTCGCGATCGCCGCGACCAGCCTCAACCTCGTCCTCGGCTACGGTGGGATGGTCTCGTTCGGCCACGCCGCATTCGTGGGCGTCGGCGCCTACGTCACCGGCATCATGATCAGCGAAGGCGTGCAAAGCGGCGCGCTGCATCTCGCCGCGACGGTCGCGGTCACGGGGCTGGTCGCGCTCGCGATCGGGGCGATATCGCTGCGCACGCGCGGCGTCTACTTCATCATGATCACGCTCGCCTTCGCGCAGATGCTCTACTACCTCGCCAACTCGGTGAAGGGCTACGGCGGCGACGAAGGACTCAACGTGCGGGCCCGATCGCTCTTCTCGCTCGGCGACCGGGTGCTGCTCGACCTGAAAGATCCGCTCGCCTTCTACTACGTGGCGCTCGCCGTGCTCGCGCTCACGCTCGTCGCACTGGCGCGCTTCGTGTCCTCCCGCTTCGGCCGGGCCGTGCTGGCGCTGCGCGACGACGACGTGCGTGCCGAGGCGCTCGGCTTTGCTGTCTACCGCACGAAGCTCGTCGTCTTCGTCGTCGCCGGCGCGCTCGGCGGCATCGCCGGTGCGCTCAGCGTCAACCTGCAGGGCTATGTCAGCCCGAACGTGCTGCACTGGACCCAGTCGGGCACGCTGATGGTGATGGTGATCCTGGGTGGCGTCGCGACCGTCTGGGGCGGCGTCGTCGGCGCCGCCGTGCTGTTGCTCCTGCAGGAGGTGCTCGGCGCCTACACCGAGCACTGGGAGTTCTGGAGCGGCTGGGTACTGCTCGCCGTCGTCCTGTTCGCACGTCAGGGGCTGGTGGGCTTGCTGGCGCCACGGTCGCGAGCGGAAAAAGGGCCATGAGCGAGCCGCTGCTCGATGTCCGCGGCCTCGAGAAGCGCTTCGGTGCCCTCGTCGCCACCGATCGCGTCGACCTGCAGGTCCGGCGCGGCGAGGTCCATGCGCTGATCGGCCCGAACGGTGCCGGCAAGACGACCCTGGTCTCGCAGCTCGGCGGCCAGCTCGCGAGCGATCGGGGCCGGATCGTCTTCGACGGCCAGGACATCACCTCGCTCGCCCCGCACCACCGCGCCCGGCGCGGCCTCGTGCGCTCTTTCCAGATCACTCGCCTATTCAAAAGCGCCAGCGTGCTCGACAACGTCGCGCTCGCCGTGCAGGCGGTCTCGGGCAGCAGCTTTCGGCCATGGCGACCGATGAAAGGCGACGCCGAGGAGTTCGAGCGCGCGCGCGCGGTGCTCGCCGACATCGGCCTGGCCGCCAGGTCGACCCATTCGATCGATCAACTCTCCCACGGCGAGCGGCGCGCGCTCGAGGTCGGCATGGCGCTCGCCAGCCGGCCGCGCCTGATGCTTCTCGACGAGCCGATGGCCGGCATGGGTGGCGACGAAGCGGCACGCATGGAGCGGCTGATCGACGCCGTCCGCTCGACCAGCGCGGTGCTCCTGATCGAGCACGACGTCGACGCCGTCTTCCGGCTCGCCGACCGCGTCTCGGTCCTCGTCGGCGGTCGCGTGATCGCCACCGGCACGCCCGAGGCGGTTCGCGCCGACAGCGCTGTGATCGCCGCCTATCTCGGCGACGAGGAAGCAGCCGCCTGATGGCCACGCCGCTCCTCGAGCTCGCCGGCATCGACGCCGGTTACGGCCGGTCGGAGGTGCTCTTCGGCATCGACCTCGTCGTCGCGCCCGGCGAGATCGTCGGCGTGCTCGGCCGCAACGGCATGGGCAAGACGACGCTCGTGCGCACGGTGATGGGCCTTCTCGCGCCCACCGCCGGCCGCGTGCGCTTCGCCGGCCGCGAGATCGCGGGATGGAGCGCGAACCGGGTCGCACGAGCCGGCATCGCGCTCGTGCCGGAAGGTCGCCAGATCTTCGCCAACCTGAGCGTCGAGGAGCATCTGACGGCCTTCCGGCGCGCCTCGCCGCGGGGGACGGCAGCGTGGACGCCGAGCCGCGTACTCGGGATGTTCCCGGCGCTGGCCGGCCGGCGCACGAATCTCGGCAACCAGCTCTCGGGCGGCGAGCAGCAGATGCTCGCCATCGGTCGCGCCCTGGTGACCAACCCGATGCTTCTCATCCTCGACGAAGCGACCGAAGGGCTCGCGCCGCTCGTGCGCGAGGAGATCTGGCGTGCCCTCTCGCAGCTGCGCGAAAGCGGCCTGGCGATGATCGTGATCGACAAGTACGTGCGCCGGCTGGTCGCGATCGGCGACCATCACGTCATCGTCGAGAAGGGACGCGTCGCCTGGCGCGGCAGCTCGGCCGAGCTGGCCGCCGACCCGACGCTGTCGCACCGCTATCTGGGCGCATAGCGGAAGCTAGCGGATCGCCGCGGCAGCGATCGCGTCGTGGCGGATGCGCAGCGCGGCGATCGCCGTTTCGTAGGCTGCGGCGGCATCGTCGAGCCGCGA
>JBDTJD010000099.1:0-8324 GCA_039935975.1 Caldimonas sp. | reverse complement strand
TCGGCGGCGGCCGGGTGGTGAACTTCTGGAGCAATGGCGACTTCAGCGGGACAGGCGCCGGCCCCATCGACTACGGCGTCGCTGTCGCTACCGAGGACAAGGCGCTCGATTACGTCGGTGGCGTGGTCGTTGCAGTGCCCGAGCCGTCCACCTATGCGCTCATGCTGGCGGGCCTGGGCGCGCTCGGTGGCATGGCTCGTCGGCGCAGCCCGTCCCGCCAAGTCAGCTAGCTCGACCCCCGCCGAGGACCGCCTTCAGCGGATCGCCGCGCGCGGTCCCGGTAGTTCTGGCGATCAGCGAAAGAGCACGAAACTCACCGCGTAGAACACCGCTGCCACCAGCGCCGCCGCGGGGATCGTGAAGATCCACGCCCAGACGATGTTTCCGGCGAGTCCCCAGCGCACCGCCGCTGCGCGGCGCACCGAGCCGACGCCGACGATCGCGCCGGTGATGGTGTGCGTCGTCGACACCGGCACGCCGAGCGCCGTCGCCAGGAACAAGGTCAGCGCGCCGCCCGTCTCCGCGCAGAACCCGCCGACCGGCTTGAGCTTGGTGATCTTCTGGCCCATCGTCTTGACGATGCGCCAGCCGCCGAACATCGTGCCCAGCCCGATCGCGATGTAGCAGCACCAGATCGTCCAGGCCGGTGGCAGGCTGTCGGACGCCGAGGCGTGGCCCGAGGCGATGAGCAGCATCCAGATGAGGCCGATCGTCTTCTGCGCGTCGTTGCCGCCGTGACCGAGGCTGTAGAGGCCCGCCGACACGAGCTGCAGGCGGCGAAAGAGATTGTCGACCTTGAGCGGAGACGCGTGCCGGAACACGTTGGCGACGACGACCATCAGGAGTGCGCCGAGCACGAAGCCGAGCACCGGCGAGACGAAGATGAACAGCACCGTCTTCCAGATGCCGGCGCCGATGAGGGCGCCGGTGCCGGCCTTGGCCATGACCGCGCCGACGATGCCGCCGATCAGCGCGTGCGACGAGCTCGACGGGATGCCGAGCCACCACGTGGCGAGGTTCCAGAAGATCGCGCCGATGAGCGCGCCGAAGATCACGTGCTGATCGACGACCCCGGCTTCGACGATGCCCTTGCCGATCGTGGCGGCGACGTTGAGATGGAAGACGAAGATCGCCAGGACGTTGAAGAACGCGGCGAAGAAGATCGCTGTCTGCGGCTTCAGCACGCCGGTCGAGACGACGGTCGCGATCGAGTTCGCGGCGTCGTGGAAGCCGTTCATGAAGTCGAAGGCGATGGCGAGCACCACCAGCAGCACGACGACGCCGAGCGAGATCTCCGTGCTCGTCACGAGTTCTCGAGGACGACGCCTTCGATCAGGTTCGCCACGTCCTCGCACCGGTCGGAGATCGACTCGAGCAGCTCGTAGATCGCGCGCAGCTTGATCAGCTCGCGCACGTCCTTCTCCTCGCGAAACAGACGCGACATGGCCGAGCGCATGACGCGGTCGGCGTCGGACTCGAGGCGGTCGATCTCCTCGCAGGTCTTGAGGGCCGCCTGGGCGACGTCGGGCTGGCTGATCGTCGAGAGCAGCGAGACCGCGTGCTGGACGCGCTCGCAGCACTTTGCGCTCAGGTCGCCGAGGCTCAGGATGTCGTCGTTCGTCGCCTGCACGTCGTAGAGCAACAGGGTCTCGCTCGCGTCCTGCAGCAGATCGAGGATGTCGTCCATGGCGTTGATGAGGCCGTGGATCTGCTCGCGGTCGATCGGCGTGATGAAGGTCTTGTGCAGGAGCCGGTTGACTTCGGCGGTGATCTTGTCGGCCTGGCGCTCGGAGTTGCCGACCTCGTTGGCGTACTTGTCGCGCAAGACCGGGTCGGCGTAGTTCTGGATCAGCCGGATGAAGGCGCGTGCGCCCTCGACGATGTGAGCGCCGTGCTGGTCGAAGAGCTCGAAGAAGTTGCCTTCACGAGGCAGAAGCTTGGCCCACAGGCTCGTCATGGTTTCGCTCGGGTTCGGTTGCGGCGAGTGTACGAGGGCCTCCCGCTTCGCGACCGGGTCGTCGTCGGCGCTGTCATGCCAGCTGCTGGCCCACCAGCCGCCCGATGGCGGTGAACACGGTCTGCGTCTGCCGATCCGTGGGCGTTCCGCCACGGGTATAGACGCAGATCACGATCGGCACCGCGGGCCGCGGCCATGCGATGGCGATGTCGCCGGACGCGTCCTTGCCGTTGTTGCCGGTCTTGTCGCCGATCGTCCAGGCCTCGGGCAGCCCGGCGCGCAGGCGGTTGGCGCCGGTCTTGCAGCCGATCAGCCAGCCGGTCAGACGCTCGCGCGAAGACGATGAAAGCACTTGGCCCAGCACGAGACCGCGCAGGCTGTGCGCCATCGCGGCGGGTGTCGTCGTGTCCTCGATGCCACCGGGCGGCGTGCGGTTCAGCAGCGGCTCGTCGTGGTCCAGCCTCGAGATGCGGTCGCCCAACGAGCGCCAGAACGCGGTAAGCGCGGCCGGGCCGCCCGCTCGGGCCAGCAGCAGGTTGGCACAGGTGTTGTCGCTCAGCTCGACGGCGCCGGCACACATCTCGTCGACCGACATCGTGCCGCTGGCGAGATGCTTCCGGGCGACGGGCGCGTACTCGAGCAAGTCGTCGCGGCCGAAGCGGACGCGGTGGTCGAGAGCATCCTTTCCCGCATCGACCCGGGACAGGACGAGGCCGGCCAGCGAGGCCTTGAAGGTGCTGCACATCACGAAGCGCGTGTCGGCCCGCCATGCGATGCCGGCTCCGGTGACCAGGTTCTTCGCGTAGACGCCGATCCGGCCTCCGCTGGCGGCTTCATAGGCCTCGAAAGGCGCCTCCGCCGCCCGACTCTTCGCCGGCAGGAGTGCCCACAGCGGGGCGGTGGCCAGGAGATCGCGTCGGTTCAAGTTCGGGCTTTCGCGTGCGACGTGCGGATGCTTCGAGGTGCCGGCCGCTAGACCCAGCGCCTGGCCGCGAGCTCGTCCTTGAGGTAGGCGTAGTAGATCGGCGCGGCGATCAGACCGACCATGCCGAAGGCCGCCTCCATCGCCAGCATTGCGAGCAGCAGCTCCCAGGCGCGCGCCTCGATCTGCACGCCGACCAGCCTGGCGTTCAGGAAGTATTCGAGCTTGTGGATCGCGATGAGGTAGAGCAGGGACGCGCCCGCGACGTAAGGCGAGATGCTGAGGCTCACGATCACGACGACGACGTTCGAGACCAGGTTGCCGATCACCGGGAGCAGCCCCGCCACGAACGTGATGAAGATCATCGTCTTCACCAGCGGCAGCTGGATGCCCGAGAGCGGCAGGATGACGACGAGATACAGCGCCGTCAGCGCGGCATTGATTCCGGCGATCCGCACCTGCGCGAAGACGATGCGCCGAAACGCCTCGCCAAAGCGCAGGGCACGCTTCGCGAGCGCGCGGGCGAGCGGCCGGTCATCGACGGGACGCTCCGCCTGGCGAAGCGCGATCAAGGCCCCGATCACCATGCCGATGAGGATGCGCACGAGGATCTGCGTTGCCTGCTGGCCGGCGGCGCGCACGGACACCAGATGCTCCTGCAGCCAGGCGACCACGCGCAGGCGCAGGGCGTCGGCGTCGACCGGCATCGACTGCGCTGCCCACTCGGGGATCAGGTGACGCCAGCTTTGGATCACCTCGGCGGTCTTCTTCAACAGGATGATGTAGCCGCCGTTCTCGCTCTTGAAGAAGACGATCGCGGCGAAGGCGGCGAGGCCGAGCAAGCCGACCACCACGCTTGCGATCACGGCGACGGCGAAGATGCGCGCGCCGCGCTCTCGCACGGATGTCATGCGTCGGGTGAACAGGTGCACCAGCTCGAAGACGAGCAGGCCGGCGAGGAGGGCCGGCAGCAGCTCGAAGTGCAGCACGAACCAGAGCAGGAATGCCGTGATCGCCCAGGCCGCGACGACGAAGGGCAGGGGCGGCTCGCTGCGCGCGATATCCCGGGGGGCGGGCGGGGCGCGCTTGGGGACGAGGGGGTCGGTCACCGCCGGATTGTCGACGGTGCCGTACCGACGCCCCGCCGGTCAGCCGCCGATCCGCGCACCGGTCTCCGTGCCGCACGCCGCCTTCACGACGTTGTCGCTCGTGTCGAGCGCCTGGGTCTGGATCGTGCTGGTCAGCGACTTGCCGTCGGCGCCGAGCGTGATGGTGCGGGTCAGGCGCTGCTGGCCGGCGGGCGTCCCGTCGGCCGCGTAGCGCCAGAACCGGAGGTCGACCACGTAGGTGCCCGCCGCCGTCTTTTTCCAGGTGCCCATCGCCGTCCCCTTGGTTGCGGAAGGCTGGTTGTTGTCGGCGCTGGCCGTGCCGCCCTGCTGGAAGGTGCTCAGCCCGCGAAAGCCTCCGATCGCGGCGCCGCTGTTGCAGTCCGTCAGCGAAACATTCGACTGCCAGAAGCCCTCGATCGGGTCGGGCGTGCTCGCGGCCTGAGCATGGGCGTCGCCGCCGCCACCGCACGCTTGCATCAACAGGGCCATCATGCCGCTCGACAGCGCGAAGAGGGCGGCCGACTTGGGGGTAAATTGCTTCATGGTTTCTCCACCAGGACGTCACGGAAGAGTCGTGACGGGGCGACTCTCCGTTTTGCGGTCTCGCGCGTCTTGAATCGCTTTGAAGCGTTCGTGAATCGGCCGGAAATCTCCTGATGCGCGAGTACCGTTTCCATGGGTTCGTGCTGCAGATCGAGCAGCGGCGCCTGCTCGGCCCCGACGGCCAGGCCGTCGAGCTGCCCCCCCGGCTCTTCGACGCGCTGCTGTTCCTGGTCGAGCGGGCTGGCGAGCTGCTCGACAAGGACCGGCTGCTGAGCGAGCTGTGGCCGGGCCTGGTGGTCGAGGAAAACAGCCTGAGCCAGAGCGTCTCGGCGCTGCGTCGGGCGCTGGGCGACGATGCGCACCGCGCGCGCTTCATCCAGACTGTGCCTCGGCGCGGCTTTCGCTTCATCGCGCCGGTCGTCGCCGTCGAGACGCCCGAGGAGGGTGCACGACCGGTCGCGTCGTCCGACGAGCGCGCCGAGTCGGCCGCGCCCGCGCCGTGGGTCGCGGACGTCTCCGAGGCGCGGCCACCACCGCGCCGGGTCGCCATCGCGCTGTGCGCCGTCGCCGTGGCCACGGCGGCCGTCGGCGTCGCCGTGTGGCGCGGGCGGTCGTCGGCGAGGCCGGCTGCCGCTGGCGACACCAGCACTTTGGCCGTCCTGCCCTTCAGGCCGATCGTCGCCGACGCCGGCGACGAGCTGCTCGAGATCGGGATGGCGGAAAGCCTGGTCGCGCGGCTCTCGAACCTCCCCGGCGTCGCGGTGCGCTCGGTGGGTTCGGTGCGGCGCTATCGCGGCATCGAGCAGGATCCGATCACCGCTGCGCAGGAGCTGAACGTGCGCTGGGTCGTCGACGGATCGATCCAGCGACTCGGCACGCGCGTGCGAGTCACGGCTCGCCTGCTCAACACGGCAAGCGGCGAGGCCGCGTGGAGCGGCAAGTTCGACGAGGACTACGGCGGCGTGTTCGATCTGCAGGACTCGATCTCCGCGAAAGTCGCCCAGGTGCTCGCGCCGCACCTGGAGCGCAGCGGTCGCGAGCGGCTGGCGGGCGCGGGCGGCACGCGCAACGTCGACGCCTACCAGCTCTATCTCACGGCGCGCCAGCATGCGCAGGGCATCAAGTCGGCGGGGCTGCTCAAGAGCATCGATCTCTATCGACGGGCGATCGCCCTCGACCCGTCATATGCCCAGGCCTGGAGCGGGTTGGGCGAGTCGTACCGGCGCATGGTGTTCGGCGCGGACGGCGAGCCGAAGGTGGTGCTCGCCGAAGCGAAGCGTGCCTGCGAGAGAGCCGTGCAGCTCGACCCGGATCTCGCCGAAGCACACGCCGGCGTGGGCTGGAACCGCTTCTGGCGCGACTGGGACTGGGCCGGCGCGGCGACGTCCTTCGACCGCGCCCTCGGGCTCAATGCCAGCGAGGCGAATGCCCATCTCGGCTATTCGCAGCTGCTGCAGGCGCTCGGCCACGACGGCGAGGCGCTCGAACACCTGCGCCAGGCGCGCGAGAGCGACCCGATGTCGCTCATCCTGCTCACGCTGGAAAGCAGCGCGCTGGTCGGCGCCGGCCGCCCGGCAGAAGCGCGTCAGCGCCTGCAGCGGGTGTTCGACATCGACCCCGACTTCTGGGTCGCGCGCATGCTCGATTCGTATCTCCTGATGGCCGATGGCAAGGGCGACGCCGCCATCGAGGCCCTGGTGCAGGCGGACCGGCTCGCCGACGGCAGCTCCCAGGCCGCCGCCGCGCTCGGCAGCCTGCTGGCGCGCAGAGGCCAGCCCGAGCGCGCCCGGGTCGTGCTGCAGCGCCTGGTCGACCTGAGCCGCAGCCGCTTCGTCCCGCCGACGTCGATCGGGCTCATCCAGGCCGGGCTCGGCGACAAGGCGGGCGCTCTGGCGGCGCTCGAGCAGGGTTACGCCGTCCGCGACGTGCGCATGACCCTCGTCAAGTACGACGCGCGCTGGCAGCCCGTGCACGACGATCCGCGTTTCGCCGCGCTGATGCGCCAGATGAATCTCGCCTGACACTGGACGCCCTTGCCCTTCGCTTCCACAGTCGACCCCGACTCGCCGCGGCCCACCCGCGACCGCACCTCCGAGCGGATCCTCGCCGGCATCGGCCTGGTGATCCTCGCCGTCGCGTGCTTTGCGACGCTCGACACCGCCACCAAGGTCTCGACCGCGACGGTGCCGATCCTGATGGGCCTGTGGTTCCGCTACGCCTTTCAGGCCGTGGCGACCACCGTCGTGCTGCTGCCGCGCTACGGCGTCGAGGTGCTGCGCACCGCGCACCCGAAATTCCAGCTGCTGCGCGGCGCGCTGCTGCTGGTGTCGAGCACGCTGGCGTTCCTCAGCCTGCGCTCGATGCCGTTGGCCGAGTTCACATCCATCGTGCTGATCGCGCCCCTGGTCGTCACGCTGCTCGCGGCGGTCTCGCTGAAGGAAGAGGTGTCGCCGCTGCGCTGGGTGCTGGTCGCGGGCGGCTTCATCGGCACACTGGTCATCCTGCGACCGGGCGGCACGGTTTTCAGCTGGGTGATCCTGCTGCCGCTCGGCCTGGTCGTCAGCAACGCCTGGTTCCAGGTGCTGACGAGCAGGCTGGCGCGCACCGAGAAGCCGCTGACGATGCACTTCTACACCGGCTGGGTCGGCACGGTGATCGCGACGATCCCGCTGCCTTTTGTCTGGGTGTCGCTGCCGAGCTGGCACTCGTGGGCGCTGCTCTGCCTGATGGGCTTCATGGGCACGGTCGGGCACTTCTTCCTGATCCTCGCCTACCAGCGGGCGCCCGCGTCCACGCTCACGCCCTACCTCTATGCCCAGATCGGCTTCGCGATGCTGGCCGGCTGGCTCGTGTACTCGCGCCTGCCCGACGCAGTCTCGCTCGCCGGCATGGCGCTGATCGCCGTCTGCGGCGCGGCGGGCGCGTGGCTCACGGTGCGCGAGCGCCATCAGCCGATCGAGCCGGCGGAGTCGTAGGCGCGACGAGGGCGTCGTCCTCGGCGATACCTTCCTGCCCTAGCGTCTCGCGCGCTACGGCGATCGGCTGCGGAGATAGTCGGTACGCCAGGCGGGCGGAAGCCGTTTCGCGACGGCCGCGATCGCGGCGTCGCCATCGCGAGCGGCCGTCGCCGCGTCGTCGCTCTCGCCGATGCCGGCGAACACGCGCGCGGCGATGCGCCACGCCTCGTCGCTGTCCATGTCGTAAGGCGGTACTTCCGCCATCGCCAGTCGCGCCGACTCGATCCAGCGACGTGCACGTGCAAGATCGCCGACGCGGAGCGCCGCGTCCGACGCGAGCAGTGCCGCTTGCAGCTGCAGGCCGGGCCGTTCCGCCACCGCTGGCGCGCCCTGCAGGCGCTCGAAGCCCGCGAGCGCTTCGGCCGCCGGACGCAAGCGCAAGGCCTCGAGCTCGAACAGCGCAGGGTGGAACGACGAGTCGATGCCTTCCAGCAGCGCCTGTCCCGCCTGGTCGAGCGGTGACGTGTCGCCGCCGCGCAGGCGTGCGGCACGCAGGCGAAGCGCGAGACGGCGCAGGCGAAAGCGCGGATCGATGCCTCCATCGTCGGCGCGCATCAGCGCGAGCGCATGGTCGGGACGGCCCAGCATGAGCCAGAGCTGCGCGTGGTGGTTCTCGGTGATCGCCAGATCGGTGGCCGGCTCGTCGGGACTGGCGATCCACGTCGCGCGCATGTCGTCGCAGATCTGCCGCAGGCGCTCGTCGGCGAGGCCGAATTCACCGAGATCACGCAGCACCGCGGCGAGGTTCACGTCGAGCATCGTGCGCGAGAGGCCGC
>JBDTJD010000098.1:0-11056 GCA_039935975.1 Caldimonas sp. | reverse complement strand
TCCACGATCACGCCCTCGACGACCTCGGAGCGCGCGCCGATGAAGCAGTTGTCCTCGATGATCGTCGGGTTGGCCTGCATCGGCTCGAGCACGCCGCCGATGCCGACGCCGCCCGAGAGATGCACGTTCTTGCCGATCTGCGCACACGAGCCGACGGTGGCCCAGGTGTCGATCATCGTGCCTTCATCGACGTAGGCGCCGATGTTCACGTAGCTCGGCATCATCACCACGTTCTTCGCGAGGAACGAGCCGCGACGCGCGACCGCCGGCGGCACGATGCGCACGCCGCTGGCGCGCAGCGCCGTCTCGCTCGAGCCCGAAAACTTGGGCTCGACCTTGTCGAAGAAACCGAGGTCGCCGGCCTGCATCAGATGGTTCTCGGTGAGCCGAAAGCTGAGCAGCACCGCCTTCTTCACCCACTGGTTGACGATCCATTCGCCGACCCCCTTGCGCTCGGCGACGCGAATCTCTCCGGCGTCGAGGGCGGCGATCACCTGGTCGACGGCGCTGCGGATCTCGGGGCTGTTGCCCGGCTCGAGCGAGGCTCGGGCATCCCAGGCAAGTTCGATGGTGCTTTGCAGCGGGTGGGTCATGGGGCGTCCGGGCAAACCGCTCGCATTGTAGGGAGCGGGTCGTGGCAGAAGAGCCTGCGGGCGCGACGCGCCGCCGCACGGCACGGCACTTTTGCCCACAAACCGAGGGGGCGCGTGCGCGTCACGGCGCGGTCGCAGGCGCGGGCAGCGAGACGGCCGGCGCCGGCTTCCAGCCCTTCTTGCGATGCTCGGCGACGACGCTCGTGTAGATGCCGCCGCGCACGTTCCAGTGCGCCGCGATGCGGGCAAAGCGCGGCCGGGTCGCCTTCACGATCTCGTCCAGGATGTCGTTGGTCACCTGCTCGTGGAAGGCGCCGACGTTGCGAAAGCTCCAGAGATAGAGCTTCAGGCTCTTCAGCTCGACGCAGAGCTGGTCGGCGACGACCTCGATCGTGAAGCGCGCGAAGTCGGGCTGGCCGGTCAGCGGGCAGGTGCAGGTGAACTCGGGGATCTCGAAGCGGATCACGTAGTCGCGGTCGGCGCTCGGGTTGGCGAAGACGTCGAGGTGGTCCTGCGGTGCCGTCGGCGCGATGGAGGGCGCGGCGCGGGTCGAGCCGAGGGGGGCGGAACGGGGCTTGCGGGCCATGGGCAGCGGTGCGGCGAGCGCTCGGGAGCGAAGGGTCGCGATGCTATCATCCGAGCGCATCTCGCGCGCCAATCGGCCCGACTTTTGCCAATTAAATCAATAGCTTAGGCAGACTGCCCGCGGCCTCTCCCATGCGTCTTCACTCGATCCGGCTCTCGGGCTTCAAGTCGTTCGTCGAACCGACCCACTTCCAGCTTCCCGGCCAGCTGGTTGGCGTCGTCGGACCGAACGGCTGCGGCAAGTCGAACATCATCGACGCCGTCCGCTGGGTGCTCGGCGAAAGCAAGGCGAGCGAGCTTCGCGGCGAGTCGATGCAGGACGTGATCTTCAACGGCACGAACCTGAGGAAGCCCGCCGGCCGCGCCAGCGTCGAGCTCGTCTTCGACAACACCGAGGCGCGCGCCGGCGGCCCCTGGAATCGTTTCGCCGAAATCGCGGTCAAGCGCGTGCTGACGCGCGACGGCACGAGCAGCTATCACATCAACGGCCAGCCGGTGCGCCGGCGCGACATCCAGGACGTCTTCCTCGGCACCGGCCTCGGCCCGCGCGCCTACGCGATCATCGGCCAGGGCACGATCTCGCGGATCATCGAGAGCAAGCCGGAGGAGCTGCGCCTCTTCCTCGAAGAGGCGGCGGGCGTCTCGAAATACAAGGAGCGCCGGCGCGAGACCGAGGCGCGCCTGAAGGACACGCGCGAGAACCTCACGCGGGTCGAAGACATCCTGCGCGAGCTCAACGGCAACCTCGACAAGCTCGAGCAGCAGGCCGAGGTCGCGGGGCGGTTCCGGGCGATGCAGCAGGAAGCGCAGACCAAGCTTCATCAGCTCTGGTTCCTGAAGCATCGCGACGCGGCGCGCGAGGAAGAGCGCGTCGGCCAGGCGGTGATCGCGGCCACGACCGCGCTCGAGGCGAGGAGCGCCGATCTGCGCCGCACCGAGGCCGGGCTGGAAGCGATCCGCCAGACGCACTACGAAGCCAACGACGCCCTCCACGCCGCGCAGGGCCTGCTCGGCCAGGCGGCGCTCGAGGTGAGCCGGCTCGAGGAGCGCATCCGCTACGTCGCCGCCGGTCGCGAGCGCTTGGCACGGCAGCGCGGCGAGCTCGAGGCTCAGAGTGCGTCATGGCGCACGCGCGAATCCGAAGCCGGCGCCGAGCACGAGCGCATCGGCGCCGAGCTCGAGGCGGCCGGGCGCAGCGCCCAGCTGCTGGGCAGCGACCTCGAAGCATCGACCCGCGCCATGGCGGTGGTCGAGGAGTCGCTGCGCGAGGCGCAGGCGCGCAGCCAGGCGCAGCGCAGCGCGGTGGCTGCGGTGCAGCAGCAGATCCAGGTCCTCGCCGCCGAAGCGCGCGGGGTCGACGAGCGCTGGACGCAGGCCGAGGCGCGGCGCGAACGGCTGCTCGCCGAGACCGAGGGCCTGGTCGCGATCGAGCCGGCCGAGCTGCAGCAGGCGCGCGAGCGCACCTCGGCGGCCGACGCGCGCCACGCCGGCGCGCTGGCGACCGTGGAGGATTGGCAGAAGCGCATCCCGGCGCTCGTCGAGGGCCGGCGCACGCTTCAGGAACGGGTCAACGACGAAGGCCGCCGGCACGCCGAGCTGGGCGCGCGCCTCGCCGCGCTGCAGGCGCTTCAGGAAAAGGTCCAGGTCGAGAACAAGCTCAAGCCCTGGCTCTCGCGCCACGGTCTCGAATCGCTCGCGGGCCTGTGGACGCGGATCCGCATCGAGCCCGGCTGGGAAGCGGCGCTGGAAGCGGCCCTGCGCGAACGGCTCGGCGCGCTCGAGATCGGTCGCCTCGAGACCGTGCGCGCGTTCGCGGCCGACGCGCCGCCGTCGCGCCTGGCCTTCTTCACGCCGCCGGCGGCCGCGACGCCGTCGTCGCATCGGACCCTGCCGCGCCTGGCCGAGCTGCTCCATCTCGGCGACGCCGGCCTCTCGGCGCTGCTCGGCGACTGGCTGGAGGGCGTCTACACCGCCGACGACCTCGACGCCGCGCTCGCGGCGCGCTCGAGCCTCACCCACGGCGAAGTGATCATGACCCGCGAAGGCCACGCCGTGAGCCAGTTCGCGGTCGCCTTCTACGCGCCCGATTCGGAGCAGGCCGGGCTGCTCGCGCGCGCCCAGGAGATCGAGAACCTGCATCGGCAGACGAAAGCGCAGGCGCTCGTCGTCGATGAATCGCGCGGCCAGCTGGTGCGCGCCGATGCGGCGAGCACCGATGCGGCGACGCACCTTGCCGCGAGCCAGCGCGAGGCGACCGCGCTGCAGTCGCAGGCCCATCGCGAGCACGTCGAGCTGCTCCGGCTGACCCAGCTCGCCGAGCAGACGAGCCTTCGGCGCGAGCAACTCGGCGTCGATCGTGACGCTGCCGAGGCCGAGCTCGGCGAGCTCGGCGAGCGTCGGCGCGCGAGCGAAGCCCGGTTCGAGGCGCTCGACGGCGAACTCGGTGTCGCGCAGGAGCGCCAGGCCGAGCTCGACGAGGCGCTGCTCGCCGCCACGGCCGCGCTCGAAGCGGCGCGCAACGACCGGCGCGCGCTCGAGCGTCGGTCGCAGGAGCTGCAGTTCGAGCAGCGCTCGTTCGCGTTGCGTCGCGAAGAGCTCGAGCGGGCCCGCATCACGGCGCGCGAGCAGCTGCAAGCCAATCAGGCGAGCGACGCGGCACTGGCCGACGAGCTTGCCCAGCTCAGCGACGCGCCGGCGCAGGCCGAGCTGCAGACCGCCCTGGCGACCCGCCTGAACCACGAACAGCGACTGGGCGAGAGACGCAGCCTCTACGACGACCTGTCGCAGGGCCTGCGTCGTGCCGACGAGGAGCGCATGGGCCACGAGCAGGCGCTTCAGCCTCTGCGCGACCGGCTCGGCGCCCTGCAGCTCGAGGCGCAGGCGGCTCGCCTCGGCGGCGCGCAGTATCTCGAGCAGCTCGACGCGGCAGGCGCCGATCGCGAGGCGATCGGCCGGGCGATCGAGGAGGGCGGCGTCAAGCTCTCCGGGCTGCAGTCGCGCATCGACGCGCTGAACCGCGACATCGACGCCCTCGGCGCCGTGAACCTCGCCGCCCTCGAGGAGCTCGGCCAGGCGCGCGAAAGAAAGGGCTTCCTCGACGCGCAGAACGCCGACCTGGCCGAGGCCATGGACACGCTCGAGGACGCGATCAGGAAGATCGATCTCGAGACCCGCGACCTGCTCGGCTCGACCTTCGACAAGGTCAACGAACACTTTGGCCGCATGTTCCCGACGCTCTTCGGCGGCGGCACGGCCCGCCTCGTCATGACCGGCGACGAGATCCTCGATGCCGGCGTGCAGGTGATGGCGCAGCCGCCCGGCAAGAAGAACAGCTCGATCCACCTGCTTTCGGGAGGCGAGAAGGCGCTCACCGCGATCGCGCTCGTGTTCGCGATCTTCCAGCTCAACCCGGCGCCGTTCTGCCTGCTCGACGAGGTCGACGCGCCGCTCGACGACGCCAACACCGAGCGCTACGCCAAGCTGGTGTCGGAGATGGCAAAGGCGACCCAGTTCCTCTTCATCAGCCACAACCGCATCGCCATGGAGATGGCCGAGCAGCTGATCGGCGTGACGATGCAGGAGCAGGGCGTGTCGCGCATCGTCACCGTCGACATGCCGGGCGCGATGCGGCTGGCGGAAGCGGCCTAGATGGAATTCATGCGTCTGCGGGCATCGGGCGGCCAGTGAGCACGCTCACCATCGCTCTCGCCTCGCTCGGCGGCGTCGTCCTCGCCGGCGTGATCGCGCACGGCGCCTGGCAGGCGCGCCGGGCCGGGCCGAAGCGTGCGACGCCGATCGTGCGCGAGGAGCCGAGCGCCGATGCGCCGATGGCCGCAACCGCACAGGCCGGAGACGACGAGCTCGCTGGCGTCGACGGTGGCGACGCCGTTCTCGGACGGCGTCTTTCCAGGCGTCTGCCCCTGCAGCTCGACGCGCTGATCGACGCCTTTGCCGCCATCGAGCTCGACGCGCCCGTCACGGGCGACGCGATCCTCGTCCACCTGCCGTCGAAGCGCCATGTCGGCAGCAAGCTCGTGCTCGTCGAAGGCCTCGACGGCCAGAGCGGCCAATGGCGGCCGGTCGCCGCCGGCGAGCGCTACGGCGAGCTGCAGGCGGGCGTGCAGCTCGCGAGCCGCACCGGCGCGCTCAACGAGATCGAGTATTCCGAGTTCGTGCAACGCATCCAGACCTTTGCCGAGGCGATCGGTGCCAGCTTCGATCCACCCGACATGCTCGACGCGACGGCCAGGGCGCGCGAGCTCGACGCCTTCGCGAGTCAGCACGACGCCCAGCTTGCCGTCCACCTGCATGCGCGCGGCGCCGCGTGGAGCGTCGGCTACATCCAGCAGCACGCCCGTCGGCACGGCTTCGTTCCCGGCGTCGTCCCTGGCCGGCTCGTCTATCCGGCGGCCGAAGAAGGTGCGCCGCCGGTCCTCACGCTCACCTTCGACTCGCAGGCTGCGCTGGCCGACGAGCCCGACCGGGCCGCCGTGCGCGATGTGACGCTCGCCTTCGACGTGCCGCAGACCGACCCGGGCGCCGAGCCGTTCAAGGCCTGGCAGGCGGCGGCCCAGGCG
The DNA here is from genome assembly GCA_039935975.1 of Caldimonas sp. Taxonomy (GTDB): domain Bacteria; phylum Pseudomonadota; class Gammaproteobacteria; order Burkholderiales; family Burkholderiaceae_C; genus Schlegelella_A. The sequence goes on along the minus strand of JBDTJD010000098.1, from coordinate 5,301 downwards.
CTCGCGGTCGGCATGGATGCGGCCATCGTCGACGACAACGGCGCGCCGCTCAGCGAAGCCGGCTTCGCGGCCATCGGCGGCGAGCTCACCGCACTCTACGACGCGCTCGCAGCGCGCGACCTCGCCGCCGGATCGCCCAGCGCGCGGCGACTGTTCAGCTGAGCGAGACCGGCGTGGACCTGCATCGAATGCTCGGCGTCGAGTTGCCCGTGATCCAGGCGCCGATGGCTGGCGTGCAGGTGAGCGCGCTCACGATCGCGGTCTGCCAGGCCGGCGGTCTCGGCTCGCTGCCCTGTGCGCTGCTGGATCCGGCCGCGATCCGGCGCGAGATCGCGGCGATCCGGGCCGCCACGTCGGCGCCGTTCAACCTCAATTTCTTCTGCCATCGACCGCCCGTTGCCGACGCTGCCCGTGAAGCGTCGTGGCGGCACGCGCTTGCACCCTTCTACCTCGAGCAGGGCCTCGACATCGATGCCGTGGCCGCAGGCGCCGGACGATTCCCGTTCGACGCCGCCGGCGCCGCCCTCGTCGAAGAGCTGCGTCCGGCGGTGGTCAGCTTCCACTTCGGCCTGCCCGAGGCCGGCCTGGTCGAGCGCGTCCATGCGGCGGGCGCGCGCATCCTCGCGAGCGCGACCACGGTCGAAGAGGCGGCCTGGCTCGAAGCGCACGGTGCCGACGCGGTCATCGCGCAGGGACTCGAGGCGGGCGGGCACCGCGGTCACTTCCTCGACGACGATCTCAGCCTGCAGAGCGGCACGCTCGCCCTGCTGCCGCAGGTCGTTCGCGCGGTCCGCGTCCCGGTGATCGCCGCCGGCGGCATCGCCGACCGCGCCGGCGTCCAGGCCGCGCTCGGACTCGGCGCCGCGATGGTGCAGGTCGGCACGGCGTACCTCTGCTGCCCTGAGGCGATGACGAGCCAGATCCATCGTGCCGCCCTGATGAGCCCGGCGGCGCGCCACACCGCCCTGACGCGGCTCTTCACAGGCCGTCCGGCACGCGGCATCGTCAACCGCGTGATTCGCGAGGTGCCCGACCACGCCGCGCCGGCGTTTCCGCTCGCCAGCGCGGCGATCGCGCCCCTGCGCGCATCGGCCGAGGCGCGGGGCAGCGGCGACTTTTCACCGTTGTGGTCGGGCCAGAACGCGAGCGGGTGCGCGGAGCGGCCCGCCGGCAAGTTGACGCGCGAGCTCGCCGGCCTCTAGCGCGGGGCGGGTCAAGCCGCGCGCATGCGGCGGTTCAGCGGGGAGATCGGATCACGTCGTTCCCGTCGCCGGCTTCCACTGGGCGTCCTTGATCTCGATCACGTAGGCGTGGGCGCCGGAGCCGCCGAGGTTCTCGGTCGTATGCGTGATCGCGGGCTCGAAGAAGGTGGCCCCGGCCGGAACGTCGATCACCTGGACCTTGTCGTCGGCGCCGGTGACCCGCACCTTCACCGGCGTCAGCTGGACCGTGACGTGGGCGGGATGCCAATGGCGCCCGACGCCGCAGACACCGCTGCCGGGCTGACTCACGTAGTCGAGGACGCGGACCTTGTCGTTCTCGAGCACGACGCGGTAGTTGCGCGGATCGGTCTTGGCGGCATCCTGCCCCTGGACGACTTCGGGGGTGACACCGAAAGCGGCGAGCAGAGCGACCAGCTGGCGGCGAGAGAGGGACGTGGAGCAGCTCATGGGGAAGTCCTTTCACTACATCTGGCGGAACAGGGGGAAATACGGCTCGCTGACGGTCAGGCGTTCGGTGCGATGCTTGAGCTGCAGCTGCAGGCCGCCGCGGTCGTCGCGCAGGACGGTGCCGATGGCGGTGACGTTGACCAGCGTCGATCGGTGGACCTGCCAGAACATGACCGGATCGAGTTCCTCGGCCAGCTCGCGGATGGTCTTGCGGATCACCGACTCTCCCGCTTCCTCGACGACCAGCGTGTACTTGTGATCGGCCTTGAAATAGCAGATGTCGTCGACCATGATCATGCGCACGCCGTTGCCGCGCGACGCGTTGATCCATTGCAGGTGGCGGCGCGGCGTGGGTACGGCTTCGCCGATCCGGCGCAGCTCCTTGTCGAGGTTTGCCGGTGGCGAGCCCAGCCGCTCTTTCACGCGCTGGATCGTGGTGGCGAGCCGCGCCATCTGGATCGGCTTGAGGACGTAGTCGACCGCGCCGGCCTCGAAGGCGCGGACCGCGTGCTCGTCGTATGCGGTGACGAAGACGACGTGCGCGCGTCTCCCGATCTGGCTCGCGACCTCGAGGCCACTCACCTTCGGCATCTGGATGTCGAGGAAGGCGACGTCCGGCGCCAGGCGCTCGAACTCGCGCAGCGCGGCGACGCCGTCGGCGGCGACGGCCTCGATGCGGAGTTCGGGCCAGAGCTGGCCGAGCGCCTCGCCGAGCTCGGCCGCGAGCAGCGGCTCGTCTTCCGCGAGCAGGGCCGTCGGATTCGATGCACGTTGCTCAGCGGGCATACGCAATCTCCAGTTCGAGGTGTTCGGGGTCGCTGTCGAGATACCTGAGGAAGCCGCCGGCTGCCCGAGCAATCTCCTGCCTGGACTGGGCGACCGCATCGCGCGGCGGCGGGCACGAGCCGCGCAGGCTGACGCACAGCGCGCCGCCGTCGGTCCGCGCGGCGAGGTGCAGTGCGCGCGGCCGGTCGATCGGCGCGCTCGCCATCCAGCGCTGGGTCAGCAGCGCCAGGAGGTCGGGCGGGAAGGGGTACGACGCGAGGAGCGGATCGATGTCGATCACAAACGGCGAGTCGCTTTCGCGCCGTTCGACGTCGAAGCGAGAAGCCGCGAGCGCAGCTTCTCGACCGAGCATGCTCGCCTCGCTCGAGCCGATCGAGAGCGTGAGGCGCAGGTAGGTGGTCAGGCGCGCGAGGAGCGCATCGCCGCGGTCGAGGTTCGCGGGATAGGTGCATCGCGCCCGGCTCAGACAGTCGAACAGCATCTGGGGATCGAGCCGCGACTGCGCGGCCTGCGCCGACACGCCGGCCAGTCGCAGGCGCGCATGCTCGAGCCGCGACGCCTGCACGCCGCGGCGCCGCTCGGCCTCGCTCGATTCGCGCCGCCGGGTCAGATAGGCCACGGCAAGCAGCGAGACGACGAGGTTGTTCCAGACGGTGTGCAAGGCGAGCGTCCGTCCGGACTCGGACAGTCCGAGGCGGATGGCGGTCTCCGCCGAGACAACCGCGCTCGTCGTGGCGACGATGATCGCGATCGCCACGCCGAGCGCCAGCCAGCGCAGCGCCGGGCGCCATGCTCTTGCGCAATCTTCGAACAGGTCCAGCGCGAGCGCCACCCCCGCAGCGAGCGGCAGGCTGTTGCGTGCGATCTCGACGAGAAGCAGGCCGCCCGCCGATGGGGCGAACGGCCAGGCGACGACCAGGATGCGCACGCCCTGCGACACGAGATCGGCACCGGCAATTCCCGCGATGCGCAGCAGAAGTCGGCGCACGCGGGCATGCGTCGGCAAGAGATTCGGGTGTCGGATCGCGCTCATGCGGATTTCGCTTGCAGGGCCATCGCGGCGAACCGTGCGCTGGCGGGCGGTGCCGTGCCGGGGTCGCACGGAATGCGCACGCTCGCGACCACGCCGCCTGCCTCGCCCGTGCCGATCTCCAGTCGTGCGCCCCGGCCGTACTGAGCCAGCAGCCGCGCGCGGATGTTGACCAGTCCGATGCCCGTGCCGCCGGTGTCCGCGGCTTCGAAGCCGACGCCGTCGTCGGCGACCGAGACGACCGCCACGTCGCCGTCGACACGCGCCGTCACGGCGATGCTGCCACCGTCGTCGCTCGGCATGAGGCCGTGCTTGATCGCGTTCTCGACCAGGGTCAGCAAGGCCATGCGCGGAAAGGCGAGCGTCGACAACCCGGCGGGCACGTCGATGGAAAAGCGCAGTCGCGGCCCCATGCGCAGCGCGAAGAGCTCGAGGTAGGCGCGCGTGAGCTCGATCTCGTCGCCCAGGCTCGAAAGCGGCGCGCGCATGCGCGGCAGGCTGGCCTCGAGATAGCGGACAGCGTTGTCGTGCATGCGGGCGCCGAGGGCGGCGTCGACCCGCCAGGTCCGGCGCACGTTCGCGATCGTGTTGAAGAGAAAGTGCGGCTCGATCTGCGCCTCGAGCACGCGCAGCCGAGCCAGCTGCGTCTCGGCCTGGAGGGCAGCATCTTCGAGAGCCAGCCGGTCTTCCTCGACCCGGGTGGCGCGGATGCGCTGCCCGAATCCGTGCACGAGCGCCAGGAAGACGCCGAGCGCAGTCAGCCGGACGGCCTCACCGAAGAGGTACGGCAGCGTGTCGTGCGTGATCGCCTGTCCGGTGCAGACGGCCCAGGCGCCGATCCCGGCGCCGGCCGCGGCAAACACCGCGACGACGAGCTGCAAGGCGTAGGCCCAGGCTCGCTCGGCGCGGAGATGGTCGACATACGCGAGCGCCGCGACCACCGCGACGCCGACGCACATCACTTCCAGAAAGATCGAGCCGACCGCCATCGCGATCGCCGCGGCGGTGTAGGTCGCGAACACGTCCGGCTGGAACAGCACTTCGGTCGCGTAGCCGAGCGCGATCGCGGCCGCCAGGGCGAAGCGGCTCCAGTGCAATCCGGCGACGCCTTCTCTTCGTGACGGCCGGAAGGGACGCATGCCGCACACCATAGGCCAGGCCGGGTTCAGGTTCAAGCCTCGATGGTGGCAAGCGCGCGGCGCACTGGCTCGACGGGTGCGACGAAACCGGGGAAAGCCGCGACGAATCCGGGGACGGAGGCGACGGGACCTCCGGCTGAGCAACTCGGCATCGTCGAAAATGGGCCGATGCAAGCTTCCGCAACAGCGGCCGAACGAGCGGCGTGGCTGGCCGCTGAGATCACGCGCCACGCGCATGCCTACTACGTGCTCGACGCGCCGAAGATCCCCGACGCCGACTACGACGCGCTGTTCCAGGAACTGCAGTCGCTCGAGGCCGAGCACCCGGATCTCGTCACGCCCGATTCGCCGACGCAGCGCGTGATCGGTGCCGTGCTCGAAGGTCTCGAGCCGGTTCGGCACACGGTGCCGATGCTTTCGATCAATACCGAGACCGACACGACCGCCGCCGGCGCCGAGAAGTTCGACGCGCGCGTGCGGCGCGCGCTCGGCCTCGCCGACGACGATCCGCCGGTCGTCTACGACGCGGAGATGAAGTTCGACGGCCTTGCGATCAACCTTCGCTACGAAGCGGGCCGTCTCGTGCAGGCGGCGACGCGCGGCGACGGCGAGACCGGCGAGGACGTGACGCACACCGTGCGCACGATCAAGACCGTGCCGGCGCAGCTCGACGGCG
>JBDTJD010000097.1:0-9299 GCA_039935975.1 Caldimonas sp. | reverse complement strand
GTCTCGGCGCCCAAGAGCGGCAAGACGGTGATGATGCAGAACCTCGCGCACGCGCTGATCGCGAACTACCCCGAGGTCTACCTGATCGTGTTGCTGGTCGACGAGCGGCCGGAAGAAGTCACCGAGATGCAGCGCACCGTGCGCGGCGAGGTCATCAGCTCGACCTTCGACGAGCCGGCCGCGCGCCACGTGCAGGTCGCCGAGATGGTGATCGAGCGCGCCAAGCGACTGGTCGAGATGAAGAAGGACGTCGTCATCCTGCTCGACTCGATCACGCGGCTGGCACGGGCCTACAACAACGTCCTGCCGTCTTCCGGCAAGGTGCTCACCGGAGGCGTCGATGCCAATGCGCTGCAGCGCCCCAAGCGCTTCTTCGGCGCTGCGCGCAACATCGAGGAAGGCGGCTCGCTCACCATCATCGGCACGGCGCTGGTCGAGACCGGCAGCCGGATGGACGAGGTGATCTACGAGGAATTCAAGGGCACCGGCAACTGCGAGATTCACCTCGACCGCCGGATGTCCGAAAAGCGCGTCTATCCGTCGATCCTGCTGAACAAGTCGGGAACGCGACGCGAGGAACTCCTCCTGAAGCCCGAAATCCTGCAGAAGAGCTGGATCCTGAGAAAGCTTCTCTACTCGATGGACGAGATCGACGCGATGGAGTTCATCCTCGAGAAGATGAAGGCGACCAAGAACAACAACGACTTCTTCGACATGATGCGGCGCGGCGGCTAGCCCGGCCGACCCGGCTCGCGCTAGAATCGCAGGCTCATCGGAAAGTGCGCCACTGAAGCGTTTCAGTGCGGCGTGGCTCCCGGAACCACTTGCAAAGGCAATACCGTGAAAGAAGGCATCCACCCGGCGTATCGCGAAGTCTGCTTCGTCGATCTCTCCAACGGCTTCAAGTTCGTCACCCGCTCGTGCGCGCAGACGCGCGAAACCGTGAAGATGGACGACGGCCGCGAGCTTCCGCTCTACAAGCTCGAGACCACGAGCGAGTCGCACCCGTTCTACACCGGCACCCAGAAGAGCGTCGATTCGCTCGGTGGCCGGGTCGAGAAGTTCCGCAACAAGTTCGCCCACCTCACGGCGAAGAAGTAGGTCTCTCTTTGCAGACGAAAAGGCAGCTCCGGCTGCCTTTTTTGCGTCTGCTCGACGCGTATCTGCAAAGGCCGGACCCCGGACGTTCACCGACGAGATTCGCGCGCCTTTGCTGCATCATTCGCGGTCGCCGTCTCCAACCAGCCGCGTGAATTCTCCGAACCCCGCGCTCGTCAGCCAGAAGGAAGCGGCGCCCTTGCCGCGCATCGCGCTCTTCGTCCTCAGCGCCGCCTACGTGCTCCCGGGCCTGTTCGGCCGCGACCCGTGGAAGAGCGCCGACATCACCGCCTTCGGCTACATCTTCAACATCGCGCGGGGCGCGACCTCGTGGTTCGCGCCGACGGTCGGGGGACTTCCCGCCGACGGCGCGCTCCTGCCCTACTGGATCGGCGCTGTCTTCGTGAAGCTGTCGAGTCCGTGGCTCGATCCCGCGTTCGCGGCCCGCCTGCCGTTCGCGTTGCTGCTCGCCCTCGCGCTCGCGTTCACCTGGCACGCCGCGTTCCGACTGGCCCGGCTGGAGTCGGCACAGCCGCTGCCCTTCGCCTTCGGCGGCGAGGCGAAACCCGACGACTACGCCCGTGCCATCGCCGACGGCGCGCTGCTCGCCCTGATCGCTTCGCTCGGGCTTCTGCAACTCGGCCACGAGACCACGCCGGAGCTCGCCCAGCTCGCCGCCGTATCGCTCTATCTCTTCGCTTTGGCGAGGAGTGCCGAGCGGCCGATGCTCGGCGGCGGGATTGCGGCGATCGCCGTCGTCGCCCTGGCAGCCAGCGGAGCGCCGAGCATCGCGATGCTGCTGGCCGCGGCCGGCGCAGGGCTGGCGCTGCTCCGACCTCGCGGCGACGCCGGCACGCGTTGGCTTCTGGTCTGGCTCGGCGCCGGCGCCGGGCTGGGGGCGATCGCCGCGACCGGCCTCGGTGCCTGGGCGAACCGACTCGACAGCGTGGCGTCCCTGCCCGGACTCATCCGCGCCCTCGCCTGGTTCACCTGGCCGGCGTGGCTGCTCGCGCTCTGGACGCTCTGGCAGTGGCGCCGCCGCCTGCTGAGTCCGCACATCGTCGCGCCGCTCGCCTTGCTGGCGCTGTTGCTGGTCGTGTGGCTGGCGATGGGCGGATCCGATCGCGCCCTCATGCTCGCGCTGCCGGCTCTCGCCGTGCTGGCCGCCTTCGCGTTGCCGACCCTGAACCGCAGTGCCTCCGCAGCCATCGACTGGTTCTCGGTCTGCTTCTTCACCGTGGCGGCGGCAACGGGATGGCTCTTCTACGTGGCCATGCGCACGGGCACGCCCGCCAAGCTCGCCGCCAACGTCGCCAAGCTGTCGATCGGCTACCCGCGCGAGTTCTCGGCGCTGGCCCTGCTCCTGGCGGCCGCGGGCACACTCGCCTGGCTCTGGCTCGTGCGCTGGCGCACCGGCAGGAGCCGGCACCCGCTCTGGAAGAGCCTGGTCCTGCCGGCCGGCGGTGTTGCCCTGTGCTGGCTGCTCGCGATGACGCTCCTGCTGCCTCCGCTCGACAACGCGCGCAGCTACCGGTCGATGGTCCAGCGCATTGCCAACCAGGTGCCGGCGAGCGAGTGCGTCGCGGCGCCGAACATGCCGCGCCCGGAGGTGGTCGCACTCGAGTATCTCGGCGGCTATCGCGTCGACGCCGTCACGCCCGCGGCGCGGACCGGCTGTGCCTACCTGTTCCTGATGGACCCCGCCACGCCCGCCGATGCCGTGTGGCAGCTGATCGGGCGCGAATACAGGAATCGCAGCAACGACGACGTCACGCGTCTCTATCGCCGTGCCGCTCGACCCTGACCGCCCTCGCCCGGCCCGGCTTCCTGCACCCGCAACGCCGGGAAGACGAGGCTGAAGGTCGAGCCGCGGTTCGGCTCGCTGGTGATGTCCAGCTCGCCGCCGTGCCGCTGCATCACGTGCTTGACGATCGCCAGCCCGAGCCCGGTGCCACCCGATTCGCGCGAGCGACTGCTGTCGACGCGGTAGAAGCGTTCGGTGAGGCGAGACAGGTGCGGGCGCGCGATGCCCCAACCGGTGTCGACGACGGCAATGTTGCCCTGCCCGTTTTCGGCCACCTTCCAGTTCGCCTCGATGCGGCCGCCGTCGGGGGTGTACCGGATCGCGTTGTCGACGAGGTTGGCGACGGCGCTGTGCAGCTCGACGTCGCTGCCGGCGATGTACGCGGCGCCGGCATCGGCGAACGCGATCGTGTGACGGCCCGCCGACAGCAGGCGCGCCTCGGCCTCGACGCGCGTCAGGATCGACGCCACGCTTACCCAGTGATCGACGGTCGGTCGCGGGCTGCCCTCGAGCCGGGCCAGGATGAGCAGGTCGGCGACGAGGTGACCCATGCGCTCGGCCTGCTGGCTCATAAGAGTGATCGCGTGCCGGCGCTCCACCTCGGTGAGCGGCAGGTCGCGCAGGGTCTCCAGGAAGCCCGAGAGCACCGTCAGCGGCGTGCGGATCTCGTGCGAAACGTTGGCGACGAAGTCGCGCCGCATCGCCTCCGCGCGCTCGCGCTCGGTCATGTCCTGCGAAAGCACGAGCTTGGAATCGCTGCCGTATCGTCGAATCTGCACCTGCAGCTGGGCCTTGCCGCGCGGCTCCTGGAACGACACCGGCTCGGTGAAATTCCCTGCCTGCAGGTAAGACACGAATTCCGGAGAGCGGATCAGGTGGGTGACCCGCTGACGTCGGTCGCGCTGCGGGTCCAGCCCGAAGTGCTCCGCGGCGCGCGCATTGCACCATTCGATCTCGTCGTCCGCGTCCAGGAGGAGGACGCCGTTCGGCGACGCCTCCATTGCCGAGACGAACTGGGCCAGGCGCATGCGCTCGACCTCGGCGTCGCGCTCGAGTGCGCGCAGGCTCCGCTCGACGCGATAGCCGATTTCGCCCCAGAAGCCGGAGTCGCGCGGCGCCGTGCCTGACTGCGAGCCCCGCAGCCAGCGCATCAGCCGCCAGCCGCGCAGCGAATCGACGGCGACGATCGCTGCGAACGCGACGACGCCCATCGCCAGCGCGCCGATCAGCGCCGAATGGCCGTTGCCCATCAGCAGTCCGAAGACCGCGCCGGCGCCCATGCACAGCAGCCCGGCGACGAATCGAGGCAGCAACCAGGCCATACGGCAGCTAAGTGCGGCTACGCCGCAGCGGCCCGGGCGGCGGTGAATCGGTAGCCGGCGCCCCGCACGGTTTCGATCATGTGCTGACACGAGACGACGGCCAGCGCCTCACGCAGACGCTTCACGTGGACGTCGACCGTGCGCTCCTCGATGAACACGTGGTCGCCCCAGACCCGGTCAAGCAGCTGCGCTCGGCTGTGGACGCGTTCGGGATGGGTCATGAGGAAGTGGAGCAGCTTGAACTCGATGGCACCGATCCTCGCCTCGCGCTCGCCGCTCGTGACTCGACGCGTCGCCGGATTGATGGTGAGCAGCCCGACCTCGACGGCCGCGTCGAGTGCCTCGGGCGCGCGCCGGCGCAGCAGCGCACGGATGCGCGCGAGCAACTCGTTGGCGGAGAACGGCTTGGTGAGGTAGTCGTCGGCCCCGGCATCGAGGCCCGAAATCATGTCGCTCTCCCCCGCGCGGGCGGTGAGCATGATGATCGGGATCGAGCGCGTGCGCGGATCGGCGCGCCAGCGACGGGCCAGCGTCAGCCCGGACTGCCCGGGCAGCATCCAGTCGAGGACGACGAGGTGCGGCAGCGCGCCGTCGACAGCAATCTGGGCCTGCTCGGCGTCGCCGGCGATCGTCGCCTCGAAGCCCGCGTGGCGCAGGTTGATCGAGATCAGCTCGGCGATCGCCGTTTCGTCCTCGACCACGAGAATCCGGCTCATTCGCGGCACTCCCTTTCAGCGGACGAGCGTCTCGACCATGCCCACCGAGTTGTGGCGAACGTCGGTGCCCTTGACGATGTAGATGATCTGCTCGGCGAGGTTCTTGGCATGGTCGCCGACACGCTCGATCGCCTTGGCAACGAAGATCAGGTCGATGCTCGACGAGATCGTGCGCGCGTCTTCCATCATGAAGGTGATGAGCTTTCGCAGCAGGCCCTCGAACTCCTGGTCGATCAGGTCGTCGCGCTTGAGGACCTCGACGGCGCGGGCGACGTCGAGGCGCGCGAACGCGTCGAGCGCCTTTCTCAGCTGCGAGACGGCAAGCTCCGATTCGTAGACCAGATCGCTTACCGGCAGCCGCATCCGGCTCGACACGCCGGAGTTGACAAGGCGCTGCACCGTGCGCGCGATCCGCGCCGCCTCGTCGCCGACACGCTCGAGGTTGGCGATGGTCTTCGAGATCGCGATCAGCAGGCGCAGGTCGCGTGCTGTCGGCTGGCGCCGGGCAATGATGGTCGAGAGGTCGAGGTCGATCTCGACCTCGATCTGGTTGACGCGCGCCTCGGTGGCAAGGACCTCGGCGGCGATGTCGCTGCTGAAGTTCACCAGCGCGTGCACCGCGCGCGCGACCTGCGACTCGACAAGACCGCCCATCTCGAGCACGCGTGTGGAGATGCCGGTGAGCTCAGCGTCGAACTGGGTCGATAGATGGCGATCGGTCATGGTGGTTCTCGCTTCAGCCGAAGCGCCCTGTGATGTAGTCCTCGGTGTCTCTCTTCTTCGGCCTCATGAAGACGTCCTGCGTCCGGCCGAACTCGATCAGGTCGCCGAGGTACATGTACGCGGTGTAGTCGGAGCAGCGCGCCGCCTGCTGCATGTTGTGGGTGACGATCACCAGCGTGTAGTCATTCTTGAGCTCATGGATCAGCTCTTCGATCTTGCCGGTCGAGATCGGGTCGAGCGCCGAGCAGGGCTCGTCGAGCAGCAGCACCTCCGGGCGGATGGCGATGCCGCGCGCGATGCACAGGCGCTGCTGCTGGCCGCCCGACAAGCCCGAGCCGCTCTGGCCGAGCTTGTCCTTCACCTCGCCCCATAGCGCCGCCTTCTTCAGCGCCCACTCGACACGCTCGTCCATCTCGATTCGCGGCAGCGACTCGAACAGCTTCACGCCGAAGGCAATGTTGTCGTAGATCGACATCGGGAACGGCGTCGGCTTCTGGAACACCATGCCGACCTTGGCACGGATCAGCGAGACGTCGTCCTTCGAGGTCAGCAGGTTGGCGCCGTCGAGGAGGATCTCGCCCTCCGCGCGCTGCTCCGGGTAGAGCTCGAACATCCGGTTGAAGGTGCGCAGCAGGGTCGACTTGCCGCACCCCGACGGGCCGATGAAGGACGTGACCTTCTTCTCGGGAATGTCGAGGGTGATGCCCTTCAGCGCGTGGAACTTCCCGTAGTAGAAGTTCAGGCCGCGCACCGACAGCTTGGGCCGCTCGGCAAGGGGGAGTTCGGCTTTGACGTCCATGGATGCTTTCGCCTCAGGCCCGGTTGCGGAAGAAGATGCGGGCGAAGATGTTCAGGACCAGGACACCCATCGTGATGAGGAAGACCCCGGCCCAGGCGAGCTTTTGCCAATTCTCGTACGGGCTCATCGCGAACTTGAAGATCGTCACCGGAAGGCTTGCCATCGGCTGGGTCATGTCGCTGGTCCAGAACTGGTTCGAGAGCGCGGTGAAGAGCAGCGGCGCGGTCTCGCCGGCGATCCGGGCGAAGGCGAGCAGGATGCCGGTCATGACGCCGGCGCGCGCCGCCTTCAGCGTCACCGTGAGGACGACGCGCCACTTCGGCGTGCCGAGCGCGTAGGCGGCCTCGCGCAAGGCGTTGGGGATCAGCGAAAGCATGTTCTCGGTCGTGCGGATGACGACCGGGATCACGATCAGCGCCAGCGCGAGGACGCCGGCGAAGCCCGAGAACGTGTGCGTCCGGGCGACCACGACCGAATAGATGAACAGGCCGATGACGATTGACGGCGCCGAGAGCAGGATGTCGTTGATGAAGCGGGTCGTGCTGCCGAGCCAGCCTTTCTGGCCGTATTCCGCAAGGTAGATGCCGGCGAAGATGCCGATCGGCGTGCCGAGCAGCGTCGCCAGCGTCACCATCGCGAGCGACCCGAAGATCGCGTTGGCGAGACCGCCCGTGTCGGCCTGCGGCGGCGGCGTCATCTCGGTGAAGAGCGAGAGACTCAGCCCGCCGATGCCGAGCCGGAAGGTCTCGATCAGGATCCAGATCAGCCAGAAGATGCCGAACGACATCGCCGCCAGCGCGAGCGTCAGGGCGACGACGTTGACGAGCTTGCGTCGCGCGTGCAGGGCGAGGCGGGCGCGCTGGCGCGGGTCGCGCGGAGATTCGAGGGAGGCGCTCACGCGATGATCCCCTCGCGCTTCTTGAGCTGCCGCAGGAAGAGCTTCGAGATTGACAGCACGACGAAGGTGATCAGGAACAGCACCAGGCCGAGATAGATCAGGGACGCCTGGTGCAGGCCGGGCGCCGCCTCGCCGAATTCGTTCGCCAGCGCCGAGGTGATGCTGTTCGCTGCCTCGAAGAGCGAGAGCGAGTCGAGCTGGTTGAAATTGCCGATGACGAAGGTCACCGCCATCGTCTCGCCGATGGCGCGGCCGAGGCCGAGCATGATGCCGCCGACGACACCGGTCTTGGTGTACGGCAGGACGACGTTCCAGACCACTTCCCAGGTCGTCGAGCCCAGCGCGTAGGCCGACTCCTTGAGCATCGGCGGCGTCACCTCGAAGACGTCGCGCATCACCGAGGCGATGAAGGGGATGACCATGATTGCCAGGATGATCCCCGCCGACAGCAGGCCGATTCCCACGGGCGGCCCCGAGAACAGCTGGCCGAGGAGCGGCACGCCCTTGAAGACCGACTGCAGCGGCTGCTGCACGTACTGCGCCAGGATGGGGCTGAATACGAGCAGGCCCCACATCCCGTAGACGATCGACGGCACCGCGGCGAGCAGCTCGATTGCCGTGCCGAGCGGTCGCTTGAGCCAGAGCGGCGACAGCTCGGTGAGAAACAGCGCGATGCCGAAGCTCACCGGCACGGCGATCAGGAGCGCGATGAACGAGGTCATCAGCGTGCCGTAGATCATGACCAGGCCGCCGTAGCGGTTCTGGACCGGGTCCCACTCGCTGTGCCACAGGAAAGAGAGCCCGTATTCCCGGATCGCCGGCATCGCCCCGATCAGCAGCGAGACGAGGATGCCCGCGAGCAGTGCGAGAGTCAGCCAGGCCGCGCCGTGCGCCAGGGCCGAGAAGACAACGTCGGCCCATGGCGAGGCGCGCCGGACCGCGCGCGGCCGATCCCTCATGCCGAAACGGAGTGCTTCGATGCCTATTTCCAGACGACCGCCTTGCCCGCCGCGTCCTTGATGCTCGCCGACCACGCCTTCTTGACCAGCTCCTTCACCGATGCCGGCAGCGGAACGTACTCGAGCTCGTCGGCCATCTTGTCGCCGTTGGCGTAGGCCCAGTCGAAGAACCTGAGCACGTTGGCCCCGCTGGCGGGCTTGTCCTGGGTCTTGTACATCAGGATGAAGGTCGCGCCGCTGATCGGCCAGGAGTCCTTGCCCGCCTGGTCGGTGAGCACCTGGAAGAAGCTCCTGTTCCAGTCCGCGCCAGCGGCGGCCGCCTTGAAGTTGTCGGCGTCCGGGGTCACGAAGTGGCCGTCCCTGTTCTTCAGCAGGGTGTAGGTCATCTTGTTCTGCTTGGCGTACGCGTACTCGACATAGCCGATGGAGTTCGGCAGGCGCTGCACGAACGCCGAGACGCCTTCGTTGCCCTTGCCGCCGGCGCCCGTCGGCCAGTTCACGGCCGTGCCCTCGCCCACCTTCGCCTTCCAGTCAGGGTTCACCTTCGAGAGGTAGTTGGTGAAGATGAACGTGGTGCCTGAGCCATCGGCGCGACGGACCGGGGAGATGGCTTCGTTCGGCAGCGGCACGCCCGGGTTGACGGCGGTGAGCGCCGGGTCGTTCCACCTCGTGATCTTGCCGAGGAAGATGTCGCCGAGCAGCGCGCCGGTGAGCTTGATCTGGCCCGGGGCGATGCCCTTGATGTTGACCACCGGCACGACGCCGCCGATCACGGTCGGGAACTGGATCAGGCCGTCCTTGGCCAGGGCCTCGTCGGTGAGCGGCATGTCGGAGGCGCCGAAGTCGACCGTCCTGGCGCGGATCTGCTGGATCCCGGCGCCCGAGCCGATCGACTGGTAGTTCAAGCGCGCGCCGGTCGCCTTGTTGTAGGCATCGGCCCACTTTGCATAGATCGGCGCGGGAAAGGTCGCGCCGGCGCC
>JBDTJD010000096.1:0-2972 GCA_039935975.1 Caldimonas sp. | reverse complement strand
AGCAGCGTGGCGCGGCGCGGGTCGACCTCGGTGACGAAGAGGCAGTAGCAGACCAGCGAGTTGGCGGCGCTGCCGCGGCCCTGGCACAGGATGCCCTGCGCGCGCGCCCACGAGACGATGTCGGCGACGGTGAGGAAGTAGGCCTCGTACTCGAGCTCGGCGATGACGGCGAGCTCGCTCTCGATGGTCTTGCGATTCGCATCCGACAGGCCATCGCGAAAGCGCTTCGGCACGCCTTCGTAGGTGAGCTTTCGCAGCCACGACGTCGGCGTCTCACCCTCGGGCACGATCTCCTGCGGGTACTCGTACTTCAGCTCGCCGAGCGAGAAGCTGCAGCGGCCGGCGAAGACCATCGTGTTCTCGAGCCACTCGGCCTCGTAGAGCGCGGCCAGGCGCCCACGCGAGCGCAGGTGCTGCTCGGCGTTGGGCTCGAGCGCGAAGCCGCATTCGGCGACCGGCTTGGCGAGGCGCGTCGCGGTGAGGGTGTCCTGCAGGGGCTTGCGCGACCGCACGTGCATCAGCACGTCGCCGGCCGCGACGATCGGCAGACCGGTGAACTGCGCCACGCGCACGACCGTGTCGACAAGGTCGTCGTCGCCGGCGCGGTGAAGCAGCTCGACGGCGATCGCGGCACGGTCCTGGAACCAGGTCTTCAGCCACATCGCGTGGGCGAAGACGTCCTCGAACGACTGCGCCGCAGAGGGCACGAGGAGCGCGAGGCACTCGGGCAGACCGGCGAGCGTGGGCGCGTTCGGCACCTTGCCTTCGACGTCGCCGGGATGGGCGAGGTACGAGCCCTTGTCGGCGCGCCGGCGCGCGACCGTGATCCAGTGCGAGAGGTTGCCGTAGCCGCGTCGCGTCTGCGCCAGCAGCACGAGGCGCGCGTGCGGTTCCTGGCTGCCGGGCATCGTCAGGCGCATCTCGCTGCCGATTAGGAGGTGCAGCTGCTGCGACTTCGCCTCGACGTGCGCGCGGACGACACCGGCGAGCGAGCACTCGTCGGTGATCGCGAGCGCGCCGTAGCCGAGCGCGGCGGCGCGCTCGACCAGCTCCTCGGGGTGAGACGCGCCCGTCAGGAAGCTGAAGTTGCTGCGGCAGTGGAGTTCGGCGTAGCGCGGTAGCACGGGAGGGGCTCGCGGAGGCGGGGCGGCAGGGAGGCCGCGCGACGTCGGCTGGCGGGGACGAGGTCGACCCCTGCGGCGACTTCGCCACTGGCTTGGTCGTCGTCCGGACCACCGGCGTGCGGCTGCTCTTCATCGGCTGGGGTGAGCCGCGCCGGCGGCGGGCCGAGGCG
Organism: Caldimonas sp.; assembly: GCA_039935975.1. Classification (GTDB taxonomy): domain Bacteria; phylum Pseudomonadota; class Gammaproteobacteria; order Burkholderiales; family Burkholderiaceae_C; genus Schlegelella_A. Next base: position 1,678 of record JBDTJD010000096.1, on the reverse strand, counting down.
CAGCAGGTCGAGCGGGCTGCGCACGGCACCGCCGCCGAGCTTGAGGACATGGGTGTAGATCATGGTCGTGCTGACGTCGGCGTGACCGAGGAGCTGCTGCACGGTGCGGATGTCGTTGCCGGCCTGCAGCAGATGGGTCGCGAACGAATGGCGCAGCGTGTGTGGCGTGGCCGGACGGTCGACGCCGGCCACGCCCAGCGCGCGCTTGAAGGCGCGCTGGAACGACTGGTCGAAGGCGTGGTGCCGGCGCTCGGTGCCGCTGCGCGGGTCGACGGTGCGCGCGGCCTGCGGGAAGACCCAGAACCAGGTCCACGACGAGCCGGCGCGAGGGTACTTGCGCTCGAGCGCGTCGGGCATCTGGACGCCGTCTGCCCCTTCGTCCCGGTCGCGCTGCCAGAGACGGCGCGCCGCCTGAAGTTGCGCGCGCAGCCCCGGGACGAGCGCCGCCGGCAGCATCACGACGCGGTCTTTCGCGCCCTTGCCTTCGCGCACGACGATGGCGCGATGCTCGAAGTCGATGTCCTTGACACGCAGGCGCAGGCCCTCCATGAGCCGCAGGCCCGTGCCGTAGAGCAGCTCGGCGAAGAGACGGTGCTCGGCCGTGGCGAAGGACGCGAGGAGCGCGGCCACTTCGCCGTGCGACAGCACGACCGGCAACCGCAGCCGCGCCTGCGGCCGCCCGATGCCGGCCAGCCAGGGCAGTGCGAGCCCGAGGACCTTCTCGTAGAGGAAGACGATCGCCGACAGGGCCTGCCGGTGCGTGGCCACCGCCACGCCACGCTCCGCCGCGAGCCAGGTGAGGAAGGCCTCGACCTCCGCCGCCGCCATCTCGCCCGGATGGCGCATGCCATGGAAGCGCACGAACGCGCGCACCCAATGCACGTAGGCCTGCTCGGTTCGAATGCTGTAGTGCAGGTAGCGCACCCGCTCGCGCACCTGGTCGAGCAAGCGCTCGGATTTCAGCGGCGGCAGAGCCAGCGGGCGACGCGGCGAAGTGCGCTCTTTCATGGTCCGACCTATACTGTACAAACATACAGCATACCGGTCGCCATCCCAGGCAGCAAGCCGCCTCCCACCGTATCAACACCCCCAAGTTCGGGCGCACCCAATCGCCATCAGGCGTGGAAGTGCGCTCCAATGCTGGCTCGGGCTTTGCGCCCTACATCACGTTAGATCCCATGAACACCGCGGTTGCCGTCACCGTCAGTCTCGCCTTCTTCGTGCTGGCGTTGTGGCACTTCCGAATGGCGCTTACGTCGGGCGAAGGCATGAGCATTGCGGTCCCGAGCGAATCTGGTAAACCGTTGTTCGTGCCTTCCGTAAGAGCCACGCTGGCGGTCGGTCTCATTTTGTTGGTGTTCGCGTGCTTGGTGGCGGCCACTGCTGGCCTCGTCAAGGTTGGCCTCTCGGAGAGCGTGCTCTCCTGGCTTTGCTATGCGCTGGCACTTGGGCTGCTGGCACGCGCGGTTGGCGAGTTCAAGTACGTCGGCTTCTTCAAGCGCGAGCGCGGCAGCAAGTTCGCACGCCTAGACACGCTGCTGTACTCGCCCATGTGCGTGTTGCTTGCCGTCGGAGTCGCGTTCATCGCCGGGCGGCATGGCATCTAACCCTTCCATCGAGCGGACGTGCCAAGGGCCGCTTCGCGCCCCTTGCCCCGCCGCTCATGTCAAACGTTAGG
>JBDTJD010000095.1:0-3337 GCA_039935975.1 Caldimonas sp. | reverse complement strand
AGATTCCCGAGTCCGTCCTCGTCGTCATCCACACCGCCGCGCTCGACGTGCTGCTCCTCGAGCGTGCCGACGCGCCGGGTTTCTGGCAGAGCGTCACCGGCTCGAAGGAGAGCGACGGCGAGTCGCTCGTCGCGACCTGCGTGCGCGAGGTCGGCGAGGAAACCGGCATCGTCATCGGCAGCGCCGACGTGCCCGACTCGGCGCTGGTCGACTGGCAGCAGGCCAACACCTACGAGATCTATCCGCGATGGCGGCATCGCTATGCTCCCGGCGTGACCCGCAACACCGAGCACGTCTTCGGCCTGCGCGTGGCGAGAGACGTCGCCGTCCAAGTCGCCCCGCGCGAACATCTGCGCTGCGAGTGGCTCGACTGGCGCGCCGCGGCCGCGCGCTGCACCTCGCCCTCGAACGCCGAAGCCGTCCTGCAGCTTGCCCGTCGTGGGGCCGGCGCCGGCGCCTGACCCGGCGCGCCGTTTGCTGTCTAGCGCCGCCATGCGACCGTCCCTCACCACCACCCAGTACCCCGGCGGCGTTCTGCGCGTCGCCACCTACAACATCCACAAGGGCGTGCGCGGCGTCGGCCCGAAGAAGCGGCTCGAGATCCACAACCTCGTCCTCGGCATCGAGGCGCTCGACGCCGACTTCGTCTTCCTGCAGGAAGTGCGGCGCATGAACCGCGCCGCGGCGCGCCATTTTCCCGACACCAAGATCGGCTGGCCGAAGGTGCCGCAGGCCGACTACCTCGCGCCCGACGGCTACGAGGTCGCCTACCGCACGAACGCCGTCACGCGGGACGGCGAGCATGGCAACGCGCTGCTTTCGCGCTGGCCGATCGGCGACATCGGCCATCACGACGTCTCCGACCACCGCTTCGAGCAGCGCGGCCTGCTGCACGTGCCGGCGGTGTGGAACGGAACGCGGGTGCACGCCATCGTGGCCCACTTCGGGCTGATCCACGCCAGCCGCGTGCGCCAGTCCCAGCGTCTGGGCCAGTTCATCGCCGAGGCGGTGCCGGCCGACGAGCCTCTGATCGTCGCCGGCGACTTCAACGACTGGGGCGACCGGCTCGACGAGCTGATGCACGACTGCGGCCTCGTGCGTGGCATCGTCGAGGGCGACCCGCCGGCGCGCTTCAACACCTTCCCGTCGCGGCTGCCGCTCTTCTCGATGGACCGCATCTACCTGCGCGGCTTTCGCTGCGTGTCGACGTCGGTGCCGCGCGGCGCCAACTGGGCGCGGATGTCCGACCACCTGCCGCTCGTGGCCGAGCTCGAGCTCACCTGAGCCAGGTGCCGAGAACGTGCCGCACCCGAACGCGGACGATCAGCGCGGCGCCGCCGACAACCGCGCGCTCCAGCCGGGCCACCACGTCCGGCTCCTGAAGGGCGGCACCGAGTATTTCGCTGCCCTGGTCGCCGACTTCGACCGCGCCCGGGTCGAGATCCTCTTCGAGACCTACATCTTCGAGTTCACCGGCGCGGCGATCGAGGTCGCCGAAGCCATCGAGCGGGCGGCCAGGCGCGGGCTCACGGTCCGTGTCGTCGTCGACGGCATCGGCACCGGCGAGATCCCGGCCACCTGGCAGGCGCGCTGGAACGCGGCCGGCGTCGCGTGGCGCATCTTCAATCCGGCGCATGGCTGGCGGCTGTTGCTGCCGGCGCGCTGGCGGCGCCTGCATCGAAAGCTCTGCGTCGTCGACGCGAGGATCTGCTTTTGCGGCGGCATCAACGTCCTCGACGACTACTACGACCCGACGACCCAGGGCAAGCTGGCAAAGCCGCGCTTCGACTTCGCGGTGCGCGTCACCGGGCCGCTGGTCGTCGACGCGCACGAGACGATGACTCGCCTCTGGCTGCGCATGAAGGCCGCGCACGAGATGCGCCATTTCGACTTCTCCGCGGCGCTCGCCGCGGTCCAAAGGGCCGCGGAGGTGGGCACCGACGCCGACGACCCCGAGCTGAGCGCGCCCGATCTCGGTCGTGGCGACGAGGGCCCGCCGCCGCTCGCCGGCCTCGTCCTGCGCGACAACTTCCGCTTTCGCAAGCGCATCGAGCACTTCTATCGCTACGCGATCAATCAGGCGCGCCACGAGCTGGTGATCGCCAACGCCTATTTCGTGCCTGGCGTGGCGCTCCAGCGCGGCCTCGTCAATGCCGCCCGGCGCGGCGTCAAGGTGACGCTGCTGCTGCAGGGTCGCTACGAATACTTCATGCAGCACCACACGAGCCGCGCGATGTACGGCGTGATGCTCGATGCCGGCATCGAGATCTTCGAGTACGCGCCGAGCTTCCTGCACGCCAAGGTCGCGGTCTTCGACAGCGAGCAGGGCAGCATCGCCACCGTCGGCTCGTCGAACCTCGATCCGCTGAGCCTCCTGCTCGCCCGCGAGGCCAACGTCTTCGTGCGCGACGAGCGTTTCGTCAGCGAGCTGCGCCAGGCCCTCCTGGATGCGGCGAAGAGCGGCGGCCGGCGCGTCGAGAAGGCGGACTACGGCAAGAGGCCCCTGGTCCAGCGCAGCCTCGCGTGGATCGCCTACGCCGCGATGCGAATCGCGCTGTTCGCGACCCGCCATCGCTATTGATGGGGCCACGACGCGCGCGCCGTTCGCGGTCCGGCGAGAGGGTGAAGCCGGCCTCGGGACGACCCGGCGTCCGGTCGTCATGAGCACCGGCGACGATCTCGTCGTGCAGCGCCGCGAGGGGCTCTACTGCCCGCCCGGCGACTTCTACATCGACCCCTGGCAGCCGGTCGACCGCGCCGTCATCACCCACGCCCACGCCGATCATTCCCGGCGCGGCCACGGCCACTATCTCGCCGCGGCGCCGGCCGAGGGCGTGTTGCGCACCCGGCTCGCCGAGATCGACCTGCAGACGCTGGCCTACGGCGAATCGGTGGACCATTTCGGGGTGCGCGTGAGCCTGCATCCGGCCGGCCACGTGCTCGGCTCGGCGCAAGTGCGGCTCGAACACCAGGGGCATGTCTGGGTCGCTTCGGGCGACTACTACCTCGCCGGCTCGCACGCCGATCCGCGCGAGGACAACGCCACCTGCGCGCCGTTCGAGCCGGTGCGCTGCCACTGCTTCATCACCGAGTCGACCTTCGGCCTGCCGATCTACCGCTGGCAGCGCCAGACCGAGCTGTTCGGCGCCATCGACGAATGGTGGCGCGGCAACGCCGAGGCTGGCCGTGCGAGCCTGCTGATGGGCTACAGCTTCGGCAAGGCGCAGCGAATCCTCAAGGGTGTCGACCGCTCGATCGGGCCGATCTTCGTGCACGGCGCCGTGGAGCCGCTCAATCGCGCCTACCGCGCCGCCGGCGTCGACATTCCCGAGACGCC